>NZ_JAKMRT010000001.1:0-144598 GCF_025772225.1 Campylobacter sp. IFREMER_LSEM_CL1097
GACTAAAAAAGTTAAAATGATGAGTAAAAAAAGAAATTAATACAAAAGTTTAACTTGTGTGGAGTTTTTGATTTTATTTGGATTTTTGAATCAATCTTGAAAGTTGTTTTGCTAAAAGTTTAGCACTATTTTCATTTTTGCTAAGTTTTTTCATATTTTCTCTAAATTCGTAAAGTCTTTTTTCTTGTGCAAAGTCGTTATTTAAAGTATTATCTTGTTTTGAAATATTGTTTTGTTTTACTTGCTTTTGCGCGGTTTTTTTCTTAAAAAACATATCATCACCCTATTTTGTTTTTATAATTATAGCTTGATATTTTTTAAGTAAGATTTTTTTATAATTTTTATATTAATTTTAAAAGGAAAAAAATTGAAAACCATAGGTTTAATAGGCGGAATGAGTTATGAAAGCACACTTAGCTATTATGAAATAATCAATAAATTAACAAATGAAAAATTAGGAAAATTACATAGTGCTAAGATAGTTTTAACTAGTGTTGATTTTGAAGAAATAGAAGAATGCCAACGAAAGAATGATTGGCAAAAAGCAAGTGAAATTTTAACCCAACATGCCCTACTTTTGCAAAAAAGTGGAGTTGATTTTATATTAATTTGCACTAATACTATGCATAAATGTTATGAAAATATACAAAAAAACATTCAAATTCCTATCTTACATATAGCCAAAGCTATGCTTTTAGAACTTCAAGAGCAAAATATCGATAAAGTATTGTTATTGGGGACAAAATACACTATGCAAGAAGATTTTTATAAACAACTTTTAATTAACTCAAAGATTGAAGTTTTTATTCCCAAAAATGATGATATTTTAAAGCTTAATGACATTATTTTTAATGAACTTTGCAAAGGTATTATAAATGAAAAATCAAAAAGATATTTATGTGATTTGATTGCTCAATTTTCGGAGGTTCAAGGAGTGATTTTGGGTTGTACTGAACTTGGTTTGATTATAAAAGAAAGCTCTAAAAAGCTATTTGATAGTGCATATATTCATGCAAAAATGGCTACTTTGAAAGCTTTGGAGAATGAGTGATGAAATATCCTCTAGATTGTGAAGAAAATTTTGAAAAGTCATTTTTATTTTGGCTTTGTAGATATGTGAAATTTAAACTAAATTCTTTATCAAATAAAGAATTAAAAGACCCTCAAGCCTTGGCTGTAGTAAATTTAGCCTTAAGTAAGGGTGTTAAAAATATACAAGAGCTTGATGCTTATGTAAAAAAAGCAAGAAATGCAGGACTTAGCGGTGTAAATACATATTTTAATCCTTTGAAAAAACTTTATGAGTATTTGTTATTTTATAAGCTTTATTCACTAAAACAAATCGATGAAGAGCTTTTAGTAGAAATTTTAGCAAGTATTAGTGCTTCTTTGTCTGATGCGAGTAAGAAAAACTACCGTATAGCTGTGATTAATTTTTTTGCATTTTTAGATAAACAAAACGAAGAAGATCAAAAGGCGCACATTTTTGATATTAATCTTAAAAACTGGGCGGGTATAAGTGGTTCTAAGGGAGTTAAGCTACCTGAGTATATGAGTGAAGATGAAGTGAGTAAATTTTTAGATGCTATTGATAATACAGATTTTAAAAGTAATACCATACGCAATCGTTTGATTATTAAAATTATCATTTTTACAGGAATTAGGGTTAGTGAAGCTATTAATATAAAATTAAAAGATATTAGCGAAGAAAATGATCTTTATATTATACGCATTAGAGCTAAAGGTAATAAATACCGCGTTGTGATGATTAAAAAAGAGCTTATAGAACATCTTTTAAAAGATGTAAGGGTAAATTATCTTTCTTATGATGGACTTTTATTTGTCAATCGCAATGGCAAAGCCCTAACCCAAGCTTATGTTTCGCGTATAGTAGAACAAATTTTATTTAAAGCAGGAATTCGCAAGCAAAAAAACGGAGCTCATATGTTAAGACATACTTTTGCTACCCTACTTTATAAAAAACAAAAAGATTTAGTTTTAGTCCAAGAAGCACTAGGGCATGCGAGTTTAAATACTTCAAGAATTTATACGCACTTTGATAATGAAAAGCTAAAATTAGCTGCAGAGGTAGCCAAAAAACTTCACGATAGAACCTAGATAGTTTTATCTAGTATTTTTTAATCACTTATTCTTAGTGTTTTTTGGCATTTAAAAACACACTAAGAATAATCAAAGCAAAAGCAAAAAGATCAATCGCACTATAAATAGTTCCTAAAAATAAAAAACTCATAAAAGCAGCAGCCACAGGTTCTATACAAGCTATCATACTAGCTTTAAAAGCTCCTATTAATTCAACTCCTTTTAAATATAAACAAAAAGCCCCTATTGTGCCTATAAATACAATCCCACTCATAGCCAAAAAGGAATTTAAAGAAAAATCATGTTTTGGGATATTTCCTTGTAATAATACAAAAAGCAAAAAAGAAGCAAATAAACTAGCCAAACCCATGATTAAAAATAAGCCATATTTTGCTATGATAAGCCTAGCACTCAAAGAATAAAATGCCACTCCAAGAGCTCCAAAAAAAGCCCAAATAACACCTCTTATATCAAGTTTTAAATTGTTAATATCTCCATTTGTTATAAGTAAAAATAAGGCAAAAAGTATTAAAAACAAAGCGATTAGTTCTATTTTTTTAGGTAAAATTTTATTTTTAAAACACATAAAAAGCATTATGATTAATGGTGCGTTGTATTGTATCATCGTAGCAGTTCCTGCATCGGTATAATAAATAGCTTTAAAATAACCATATTGAGTTATCAATAAACCAAAGATAGAAAAAATTAAAAGAGAGCTAAGTTCTTGTTTTTGCTTTAGCAATTTTAATTTGAAATTTTTTGCACCCAAAATTATTAAAATAACACCAGTAAAAAGCAAACGATAAAAACTTACCCATTCAGCAGAATAATGATTTTTAAACAAATACTCAGCCAAAACTCCACTTATGGCCCAAAATATCCCACCAAGTATGACTAGAAAAACTCCCAAAAAACACCTTTAATCTTATTAATTTATATAATATTTGTAGTAAAATATTATTATATCATTAAATGTATATATTTTAAGGAAAATTAATGACTTATTTAGAGATTGATGGTGTTGAAAAGTTAAATGGAGAAGTGATAATAAGTGGTGCAAAAAATGCAGCACTTCCTTTGATAGCTTCAAGTATTTTAGCTAAAAATGAAGTGCAAATTTCAAATTTACCAAATGTAGCAGATATTTGCACCCTACTTTCTTTGCTTGAAAACTTAGGAGCAAATTATACTTTTAAAGACAATTTTGCAAAAATAAATACAAAACATTTAAATAAAACCATAGCAAAATACGACATCGTGCGTAAAATGCGTGCTTCTATACTTACCTTAGGGCCTTTACTAGCTAGATTTGGAAATTGCGAAGTTTCTTTACCGGGAGGTTGTGCTATAGGTCAACGTCCTATTGATTTACACCTTTTAGCTTTAGAAAAAATGGGAGCTAATATTGAGATTAAACAAGGTTATGTAGTAGCTAGTGGAGGGCTTAGGGGCGCTGATGTGATGTTTGATAAAATCACTGTTACAGGCAGTGAAAATATCATTATGGCAGCAGCCCTAGCTCATGGTAAAACTAGACTTTTAAATGTTGCTAAAGAGCCTGAAGTAGTGCAACTTTGTGAGGTTTTAGCTAGGGCTGGGCTTGATATACAAGGCATAGGATCTTCTGAACTTGAAATTTATGGCACAAGTGGAGAACTTTTAGAATTTAAACCTTTTGAAATCATTCCTGATCGCATTGAAGCAGGAACTTATTTGTGTGCAGGAGCTATCACTAACTCAAAAATCACTCTAAAAAAAGTCAATGCAAGCCATCTTAGTGCAGTTTTGGCAAAGCTAGAGCAAATGGGTTTTAGTTTTGATATTAATGAAGATAGTATTAGTATAAATCCTGCTAAAGAAATCAAACCAATTGAAATTTTAACTAGCGAATATCCAGGTTTTCCAACGGATATGCAAGCACAATTTATGGCTTTAGCTTTAAAAGCAAATGGTACAAGTATTATTGATGAGAGATTATTTGAAAATCGTTTTATGCATGTAAGTGAGCTTTTAAGAATGGGAGCTGATATAAGATTAAACGGGCATATTGCTACTATAAATGGCACTAAAGAGCTTTTGGGAGCTGATGTTATGGCTACTGATTTGCGTGCGTCTTCTGCTTTGATTTTAGCGGCTTTAGCAGCTAAAGGAACTAGTAAAATTCATAGAATTTATCATCTTGATAGGGGATATGAAAATTTAGAAGAAAAATTTAAAAAACTAGGCGCAAGTATAAGAAGGCTTGAAGAATGAGAGATATTTTTGCAACTTTAGATTTTTTAAAAGAACAAATCAAAACAAAAAATGAATTTCAAAAAGTAAATTTGACACAAGCTTTGGGGTGTATTTTATATGAAGATGTTTTTGTGAAAAAAAACCTACCCGCTTTTGATAATTCTGCCCTAGATGGCTATGCATTAAATTATACACATAAGAATGAATTGCTAGAAATTAAAGGAAGTATTTTAGCAGGCGATAAAAATGATTATATTATAGAAAAAAATGAATGCTATAAGATTATGACAGGAGCTAAAATTCCTCAAAATGCAAATACTATTTTAATGTTTGAAGAAGCTTTGCTTGAAGATGAAAAGCTCAATGCCAAAAATGCTAAAGAAAACAATGCCATCCGCTTTAAAGGCGAGGAAGCAAAGCTTGGAGAACTTTTGTTTAAAAAGGGGCAAAAAATCACTTCAGGCATGGTAGCTATGCTCGCTGCTCAAGGAATTTATGAGTTAAATGTCGTTAAAAAATTGCGTGTTGGGATTTTTTCAAGTGGAGATGAGCTTGTAGAACCTTGGGAAAATGCTGATGAATACAGCATATATAATGCAAATGCTTTTGGAATTTATGCTCTTTTGCAAGATTATGCTGATGTTGAGTATTTAGGACTTATAAAAGATGATTTAAATGCATATAAAAAGCTTTTAGAAAATAAAGAATTTGATATGCTTGTAAGCAGTGGTGGAGCTAGCGTGGGTGAGGCTGATTTTATCAAACAAGCTTTACTTGAGTGTGATTTTAGCCCTATTTTTGAAAAAGTAAATGCTAAACTTTGTAAGCATGTAAAACTTTTTAGCAAAAGCGATATGCTTTTTCTAGCCCTACCAGGAAATCCTTTAGCCTCTTTAGTTTCAACGCATATTTTTGCAAAAAATATACTCAATTTGCTTTATGGTAAAGATTTTTTGGAATTTGATAAAGCAAGATTGACTAAAGATTTAAATTTCAAAGGTCAAAGAAATGATTTTGCTTTTGGAAAATTAGTCGATGGATATTTTAAACCAAGTGAAGCTAAATTTGGCTCAGGTATGCTAAAACCTTTATGTGAAAACACGCATATTTTAATCACGCAAATTGATGATACAAAATTAGTAAAAGATCAAGAAGTTAAAGTTTTAAAAATTTAATAGGGTATTGCACTACCCTATTTTGAATGATTAACTTCTTGCTTTATCTAAAGTTTTAAAAAGATTGTTTAAGATATTTTCTTCATTTTTTTGGTATTTGCTTTGGCGTAATTTCTCCCAAGCATATACGCTATAATCTTTAGAAATCGAACCTATATTTAAATCTGTATTACTAAAAGCATTGTTGCTATCTTTTTTATACTCTTTTTCCTCTTTGTCTTTAAGTGCATTAAGTGTAGCTTGAAATTCATCTGAAGATGTGTTTTTTTCTTTGATTTTTGTCATATTGTTTAGAGCTAGCGGACTATTTTTATCATTTACTTGCATGAGAACTCCTTTTTTAAAATTTAATAATCACAAGCAAAAAACATTCCTTAATTTTAAAAACTTGACAATAAAATAAAGTTTTGATAAAATCACACTCTACTTTTAAAATGCGGGAATAGCTCAGGGGTAGAGCACAACCTTGCCAAGGTTGGGGTCGCGAGTTCGAATCTCGTTTCCCGCTCCACTTCTTTTAACTAAAATCAAACTTTTTTGATGTATTATACGATTAATATAATTTTTATAAAAGGTCGTTGTATTGTTTTTTAAGCAAATCATTCTAGTTTTATTTTTCTATACTTTTAGTTTTGCTTCAAATTTTGATGAAGTAAAATTAGCTTTGATTAAAGAATTTAAGACAAATTATCCGCAACTAGAAATCATTTCTTTGGATCTTAACACTCAATCAAGTTTGCCTGCTGATTTTAATCAATATATTTTTTTAAAGCTAGGTAATCATAATTTTGATAGAGCCGATGGCTTTATAAAGGCTGAATTTAAAACTCCAGAGCAGTTTAAAAAAAATATATTTTTTAAGTATTTTTTAAAGGCAAAATTAGAAGTTTTGCAAACTACGCGTCCTATTTCGCGTAATGAAAATTTAAGTCCTGCTAGTTTTAAAATTTTAAAAATTCCTTTTGATAAAGCCCCTCAAGGTGTATTAAAAAAAGATGAAATCGCAAATTTAATAGCCAAAAGCAATATAAGAGAAAATATGATTTTAAAATATAATATGTTTAAAACCAAAACCCTTATACAAAGAAATGATTCTGTTTATGGTATCATCAAAGATGGGGATTTAAGTATGATGATAGAATTAAAAGCCTTGCAAAGTGGGAATTTAAACCAAAGAATTCGCCTTAAAAATAAAGATGGAAAAGTCGTGCATGGTAAAGTTATTAGTAAAAATTATGTGGAGCTAAAATGAGAAAAATTTTAGTAGGTATTAGCGGGGCTAGTTCTTGCGAGCTTGGCTTTTTATTATTAAAACATTTAAAAGAAAAAGGACAAATTTATGCTATTGTGAGTAAAAATGCAAAAATAAGCTTTATAAAAGAAAATTCCCTTTTGCAAAATATAGACTTTTTGCAACACATAAAAGATAAATTTGAGCTTGAACATGTAAATTTTTTAGATAATGAAGACATTAGTCAATGCGTAGCAAGCGGATCTTTTGGCATAGAAACGACTTTTATCGCACCTTGCTCGATTAACACTTTAGCAAAAATTGCTTGCGGTATAAATGATACTTTACTTACAAGAGCTGCGGGAGTGGCTTTAAAAGAACGCAAAAAGCTCATACTTGGAGTAAGAGAAATGCCCTATTCTACTTTAAATTTAGAACAAATGGCTAAACTTTCTAGTTATGGAGTTATCATCGCTCCTCCTGTAATGGCAAGTTATGCTAAGATTGATAATTTGGAAAAACTATATGAATTTATCATAGGAAAATGGCTTGATTTAGCAAATATCGAGCATAATTTATACCAAAGGTGGCAGTGATGGCTAGTTGTGTGTATCCAGGAACATTTGATCCTATCACTAATGGACATTTAGATGTTATCATTAGAGCTAGCAAGATGTTTGAAGAGGTGGTAGTTGCTATAGCTAAAAGTGAAAGTAAAAAGCCTATGTTTAGCTTGGAACATAGAGAAAAAATGGTAAAAATTGCTACAAAAGACTTAAAAAATGTTAAAATTACAACTTTTGATAACTTACTAGTAGATCTTGCTAAAAATTTGCAAATAAATATCATTATAAGAGGCTTAAGAGCGGTGAGTGATTTTGAGTATGAATTACAACTTGGCTATGCAAATCACATGCTTTGGGAAGATTTTGAAACTATATATCTTATGCCAAATTTAAAAAATTCTTTTATTTCAAGCTCCATAGTAAGATCAATTTGTGCTCATAATGGTGATGTGAGCAAGCTTGTGCCAAAAGAAATTATACCTTTATTAAAGGAGAGAGATTGTATATAGCTTTTGAAGGGGTTGATTGTGTGGGTAAAAGCACACAGATAGAACTTTTAAAAAAATATTTTCATAATGCATTTTTTACTAAAGAACCAGGTGGAAGTGAGCTTGGAGTGCATTTGAGAAAAATTTTATTAGAAAGCAAAATACATTTTTCTAAAAAAGCTGAGCTTTTGCTTTTTTTAGCAGATAGAGCAAATTTAATCGACATGCATTTAGCACAAAATAAAAACAAACTTATCATTTCAGATCGTAGTTTTGTTTCTAATATGGCTTATGCAAGATGTGATTTTGATCAAAATATTTTATTTGAGTTAAATTCTTTTGCCACAGGTGGAGTTTTTCCACAAAAGGTTGTGTTTTTGCATGGTTCTAAAGAGCTTATCGCACAAAGACTTTCTAAAAAAGATCTAGATAGTATTGAAAAAAGAGGGGTTGAATATTTTTTAAATATACAAAATGCCCTAGAAGAAACTTTAGAGTTTTTAAAAACTAAGATAGATATAAAAATTTTAAAATTAGATGCTTCTTTGAGTATTGAAAATTTACATGAAAAAATTAAGGAATTTATAGATGATTAATGCTTTAAAAGGAATGAAAGATTTACAAGATGATCAAGCTACTCTTTATGAAAAAGTGGTAAAAACTTGTGAAGAAGTAGCTAAAAACTATGGTTTTACTTTTATTAATTGTCCGCATTTAGAACTTACTAAGCTTTTTAAAAGAAGTGTTGGAGAAAGCTCTGATATAGTTGGCAAAGAAATGTATGAATTTGTTGATAAAGCAGGCAATGAAGTGTGTTTAAGGCCTGAAGGGACAGCTGGGGTGGTAAGATCATACATAGAAGCTAAAATGGACAAGGCTCAAAGTGTTAAAAGATGGTTTTATCATGGCTCTATGTTTCGCTATGAAAGGCCACAAAAAGGAAGATTGCGTGAATTTCATCAATTTGGAGTAGAAAGCTTTGGTGTGGCAAGTGTATATGAGGATGCGAGTATTATTTTAATGCTAAATGAAATTTTTAAACGCTTAGAAATTCACACAAGTTTGAAGATTAATTCTTTAGGCTGTAAAGAATGTATGGGTGTATATAAAGAAAAACTCATAGCTTTTTTAAATTCTAAAGAAGGTTTTTGTGAAGATTGCTTAAGAAGAAAAGACTTAAATCCTATTAGAGTGCTTGATTGTAAAAATGATCATTGTCAAAGTTTAATCGAAAATGCGCCAAAACTAAGTGAAAATTTATGCTCATGTTGCAAGAAAGATTATGAAAAATTACAAAAACTTTTAAAAGAAAATGATGTTGAATTTGAATGTGATGAAAAATTAGTGCGTGGGCTTGATTATTATTCTAAAAGTGCATTTGAGTTTGTTAGCGATGAAATCGGTGCAAAAGCTGCCGTAGCAGGTGGTGGAAGGTATGATAGATTAATTGAATACTTAGATGGTAAAAGTGGTTATGGCGTGGGTTTTGCTATGGGTATAGAAAGGATTATGGCTATTTTAGAGCAAAAACAAAGCGTAAAATCAAGAGAAGGAATTTATCTTTGTGCTATGGATGAAGCTTATATAGATACTATTTTTAAATTAGCAAATACTTTAAGAAAAAAACATAAAGTATATATAAGTTATGAAGCAAAAAAACTTGCAAAGCATTTAAACCAAGCAGATAATGCTAATGCTAAAATCTTTTTGTGTATAGGTGAAGATGAAATGCAAAAAGAAGAGATTTTTTATAAAAATTTAGATAGTAAAGAAAATAAAAATATAAAATTAGCAAATTTGGAGAATGAGTTATGATTGATTATGGTATTAATATTTGGGGTGCAAATAATTTTATCATCGAAAATGGCAAAGTATGTGTAAATCATGGTAAAAAACCTGCCATTATAGATATAGTAAATACTTTGCGCGATGATGGTTATAAGGGGCCATTGTTGCTTCGTTTTCCTCATTTAATCCATAAGCAAATTGAGCAAATTTATAATAAATTTGCTAAAGCAAAAAAAGAATTTAACTATAAAGGTTCTTTTAACGCTGTATATCCTTTAAAAGTCAATCAATATCCAGGTTTTGTAAAAAATTTAGTTAATCTAGGTAAAGAATACAACTATGGCTTAGAGGCAGGAAGTAAGGCCGAGCTTTTACTAGCTATGGCTTATAATAATGAAAGTGCTCCTATAACAGTTAATGGCTTTAAAGATAAAGAACTCATAAATATGGGCTTTATAGCGTGTGAAATGGGTCATAATATCACTTTAACTATGGAAGGACTTAATGAGCTTGAAGCGATGATTGAAATTGCTAAAAATCGTTTTAAGCCAAAGCCAAATATAGGTTTAAGAGTGCGTTTGCATTCAGCTGGAGTAGGAATTTGGGCAAAAAGTGGTGGTATAAATTCAAAATTTGGTTTAACATCCACTGAGCTTATTGAAGCGGTAAATCTTTTAAAAGCTAATAAACTTTTAGAGCAATTTACTATGATACATTTTCATTTAGGCTCACAAATTACTGAAATTCATCCTTTGAAAAAAGCTCTAAATGAAGCGGGTAATATCTACACCGAGCTTAGAAAAATGGGGGCAAAAAATTTAAAAGCTATTAATCTTGGTGGAGGTTTAGCGGTAGAATACTCTCAGTTTAAAAACGAAACAAGCAGAAATTACACCTTAAGTGAGTATGCAAACGATGTTGTGTTTATTTTAAAAGGTATTGCAGAACAAAAAAAAGATTTAGAGCCTGATATTTTTATAGAAAGTGGGCGTTTTGTAGCAGCTAATCATGCTGTTTTAGTAGCGCCTGTTTTAGAGCTTTTTTCTCAAGAATACACAGAAAGCAAGCTTTTATTAAAAGATAAAAACCCAAAACTTATTGATGAACTTTATGATTTGTATAAAAACATTAAAGCTTCTAATGCGCTTGAGTATTTACATGATAGCATTGATCATATGGAGAGTATTTTAACCTTGTTTGATTTGGGTTATGTGGATTTACAAGATCGCTCTAATAGTGAAATTTTAGTGCATTTGATTATGAGAAAAGCCATTTCTTTGGTGGGTGATCAAGCTGATTTATCGAGTTTACAAAATGAAGTGCAAGAAAAATATTTAGTGAATTTTTCAGTATTTCAGTCTTTACCTGATTTTTGGGGTTTAGAGCAAAATTTCCCTATCATGCCACTTGATAGACTCAATAAAAAGCCAACTAGAAGTGCAAGTATATGGGATATAACTTGTGATAGCGATGGAGAAATTTCTTATTCTAAAGATAATCCTTTGTTTTTACATGATATTGATGTAGAAGCTGAAGATTATTTTTTAGGATTTTTCCTAGTGGGAGCTTATCAAGAAGTGCTTGGCATGAAGCATAATCTTTTTACACATCCAACTGAAGCTTGTATAAGTATTAATGAAAAGGGTTTTGAAGTAGAAAGCGTGCTAGAGGCTCAATCTATTTTAGATACCTTAGAAGATCTTGATTATGATGTGCATGCAATTATGGATAATATTAATGAAAAAATTTATGCTTCAAAACTTGTAAATGAAAATCAAAAAAAACATATTTTGGGTGAAATTTATTTATTTTTAAATGATAATGGATACTTAAAAAGTATAGGTTCTAAATGAGTATTTTTAAACTAATCAAAGAAGATTTTTCTATGCCAAAACAAAAAGATCCTGCATATAGATCTTGGATTGAATTAGTTTTTAACTATCCTGGTGTTTGGGCTGTGGTAAATTATCGTTTTGCGCATTTTTTTTATATCAAAAATTATAAACGCATAGCAAGAATGATTAGTGGAATTTCTCAGTTTTTAACAGGGGTTGATTTGCATCCTGGAGCTACGCTAGGTAGAAGGATATTCATAGATCATGCAATAGGTGTGGTAGTAGGTGAAACAGCTATAATTGGTAATGATGTGATTATCTATCAAGGAGTAACCTTAGGTGGTACAAGTTTAGATAAAAATGCCAAAAGACATCCTACTATAGAAGATGGTGTGATCATAGGCTCTGGGGCTAAAATTTTAGGTAATATTACCATAGGTAAAAATGCAAAAATAGGTTCAAATGCAGTTGTATTAAAAGATGTTGGGGTAAATTTAACAGCTATTGGTATACCTGCTTATATTAAAGAATTTCAAATAAGCCAAAAAGAGAGAATTCAAAAACTAGAGGAAAGAATTAAATTTTTAGAAGAAAAACTAAATAAAGAGGACAAATGATAGCAATTACAGGTGGAGGCACGGGAGGGCATTTGGCTATAGCTAGATGTTTATTGCAAAGTGCAAGAAAACAAGGCATAGAATGTATTTACATAGGAAGTGAAAATGGCCAAGATAGACTTTGGTTTGAAAATGAAAATGGTTTTTATAAAAAATATTTTCTAAGCTCTCAAGGCGTTGTTAATAAAAAAGGCTTAGCTAAAGTTCAATCATTTTTACATATTTTAAAACTTGCAAGAAAAACAAAACAAATTTTAAAAGAACATAATATTAAGGCAGTTTTTAGTGTGGGTGGATATAGCAGTGCCCCAGGCGCTTTTGGTGCTTTAATGGCAAATATCCCACTTTTAATCCATGAGCAAAATTCAAAAATAGGAAGTTTAAATTCAATTTTAAAGCCTTTTTCTAAAGCTTTTTTTACTGCTTTTGACGATCAGATTGATAAAGCAAATACTTTCTTTTGTCCTTATCCTATCAGCGAGATTTTTTCTCAAAAAGCAAGAGTGAGAAAAGAATTAAAAAATATTATTTTTCTTGGTGGCTCTCAAGGGGCTAAATTTATTAATGACCTTGCTTTAGAAAATGCTTTATACTTTAAAGAAAAAGGCATAAATATCATCCATCAATGTGGTAAGAATGATTATGAAAGATGTAAAAAAGCTTATGAGGATTTAAATGTCAAAGTAGAGCTTTTTGACTTCGATAAAAACATTATAGATAAAATTTCTAAAGCAGATTTAGCTATATCAAGATCAGGTGCAAGCAGTCTTTTTGAGCTTAGTGCAAATTTACTTCCTTGTATTTTTATTCCTTATCCATATGCGGCTAAAAATCATCAATATTTTAATGCTTTGTATTTAAAAGAGCGTAATTTATGTGAAATTTTAACCCAAGAAGAAAAACATCAATTTTTAAATTTAGTAGAAAATTTCTCATTAGAAGAAAAATCTATAGCCTTGCAAGGATTAAAAAGTGAAAATGGCGCAGATTTTATGATAGAAAAAGCAAAACAAATGGGGTTTATTTAAATAAAATACTCCCCAAACGCACCATATTTGAACCACATTTTATAGCTAGTTCAAAATCCCCACTCATACCCATGGAGCAAATTTTTGCCCCGTGTTTTTGTAAAATTTCATAGATTTTAAAAGTTTGCTCAAAGCTTTCTTGAACTTTTTCCTCATCCATAGAGCCTATACACATAATGCCTGTAAGGTTTAAATTTTTACACTCTTCTTGTATTTGTAAATATTCTTCTATGGCCTTATTTTGCTCTATACCACTTTTAGAACTTTCATTGGCAGTATTGATTTCTAATAAAGTATCTAATTTATAATCAAGTCTTTTATCTACGGCTTTGGCGATTTTTAAGCCATTGCAAGATTGCCAAAGTAATGGGTTTTGTTTGATTAAAAGATTGATTTTGTTACTTTGAAGATTGCCTATAAAATGCCATTTGATTTCTAAATCTTGAAGTTTTTCTTTTTTTAAAGCTAAAGCTTGGACTTGATTTTCTCCAAACTCTATAACACCTTGCTTAAAAAGCTCTCGAATTTGTTCATCTTGAACATACTTGCTAGCTGCTACTAAACGCACATTTTGTTTTATGGTTTTTTCAAAAATACTTTCTAAATTCATCTTTTCCTACATCAATTCATATAATTTTTTACGCTCACTTGAGCTTCCTATACCAAGTTGCATACGATATTTAGTGATAGTCCTACGCCCTAGTTGCACACTTGGGAATTCTTTTTGAGTGAGTTCAAGAATTTTCAAATCACTCAAAGGTTTTTTAGGATTTTCTTTTTTAATTAAATTACTAAGAAAATCTTTGATTGTAGCATTAGAAGTTTCGCCATCATCAACTGCGGTGGTAAAGAAAGATTTTAAAGGTATTAAACCTCTATCACAACTTAAGTATTTGTTTGCAATTGCCCTTGAAATAGTAGAAGCATTTCTTTCAAGATCTTGTGCTAAATCTTTAAGCTGCATAGGTTTGATGTCCCCACCCATGAAAAAATCATATTGATATTCTATAATCATAAGCCCTAGTTTATAAAGGGTAGCTTTACGCATAGCTAGCGCATCGATTAAATTTTTTGCATCTTTTAAATAAGCACTTAAAAACTCATGATCTAAACCATCTGCTTCAAAAGCAATTTCAGGATAATAATCATCATTAATTTTAATTTTAATTTCACCATTTTCTTGATAAATAAATATATCAGGAATGATTTCCATGCTCTCTTCAAAATACTCCAAAAAAGGTGGAATGGAGATTTTTTTAATTATAGCTATAGCCTTTTTATACAAAGGATCTTTGATAAAATCTTTTGCATTTTCTAAATTTAAAATTAACATTTTGCAAAACTCATAAAGCTCATCATCTAAGTCAAAATGTTCTAGTGCAAAAATAAAAGCTTCTTGATTGTCTTTTGCACCTACTCCAATAGGCTCAAGATACTTAAATCTTTGTCTGATTTTTTCTACTTCTAAAGGATCAAATTCACCTAAAATTTCTTCATCATATTCAAAATAACCTTCATGATTTAAACATTCTATGATTTTTTCAGCAATGGTTTGGGATTTTTTAGTAGGAAAAAATGGTGGTATGATTTGCTCGCTTAAAAGTTCATATACATTTTTTACTTCCAAGCTTTTTGCATCAATCATTTGCGTGGTGGTATTTTTACTAAAATACTCTTGATAATACTTGTTTTGATTGTTTGTAATGCTTGAGTTTTCTTTGATCTCTATAAAAGGATTTTCTTTAGCAAATTCATCTAAACTTTCTTTTAGATCTTCAATATTAGCTTGCAATATAGGAAGCCAAGATCTTAAGGTTTGTGATAGTTTTGCTTTTTGCGTTATAGAGGTTTTTTGTTTAAGCATTATTCAAGTCTAAACTCACTTCCAAGATAATATTTTTTAACATCTTCATTATGCGCAATTTCATTAGCATTACCACTAGCTAGCAACCTTCCGCTTCTAATCACATAAGCTCTATCGCAAATTGCTAAAGTTTCTCTTACATTATGATCAGTGATTAAAACACCTATATTCATAGCTTTTAAATCATTAATCAAGCTTTGAATTTCACTCACTGCGATAGGATCAACCCCAGCAAATGGTTCATCTAAAAGTAAAAATTTAGGATCACACATAAGTGATCTTGCGATTTCACAACGCCTTCTTTCACCCCCGCTTAAGCTCATACCTTTTCTGTGCCTAATAGGCTCTATGCTAAGTAATTCTAGCATTTGTTCTATCTTTTGTTCTAATAAATTTTTATCCTTATATATTACTTGGGCGGCTAAAAGTAAATTTTCTTCTACGCTTAAGTCTTTAAAAACACTACTTTCTTGAGGTAAATACCCAATGCCAAGCTTTGCTCTTTTATTAAGCGGTTCTTTTGTGATATCTTGTGAGTCTAAAAACACCTGTCCACTTGTTGGTAAAATAAGCCCACATATCATATAAAAACTCGTAGTTTTTCCTGCTCCATTAGGCCCTAAAAGTCCTACAACTTCTCCACTTTGCACTTCTAGCGAAACATCGTGTATGATTTTTGTTTTTTTAATGATTTTTTCTAAATTTCTAGCTTCTAGCTTACTCATGTATTATATACTTTCTTTTATTTTCATAAGGAATGATTTGTAAAATTATATTAAAAATTTGATATTTATCTAAATATTTTTTTAATTTTTCATCACCCCACTCTACCAAATGCAAACCTTCTTCAAAAAAATTTTCAATCAAGCCATTTTTTAAAAGTCCATCAAAACCTTCTTGATAAATATCATAATGATACATTTTACCTTGTTGAAAATCATACTCTTGCATGATAGAAAATGTAGGAGAATTAAGCGTTTTTTCTACTCCAAGAAATTGAGCATAATTTTGCACTAAAGTAGTTTTACCGCTTGCTAAATCCCCTTGAAGTAAAATAACTCCATTTTTAGGTAAAATTTCACAAAGCTTATAAAGCTCATTTTGGCTTAAAATCATTTCTTTCATTGGATTTTTACCACATATTTTTCTTGCATAGCTTTTGGTATGCTTTTGGTTGTTGGTATATCTAAGACTTTATAGGTATTGGTATATTCTATAAATTTAATGCTTATTTCATCGCCAATTTTTACTTCTTTACTAGCTTTAACTACTTGATTATTTATACTTACTACACCACTTTTACACATATCTTCTGAAATAGCACGACGCTTAGTAATATTAACTACATTTAAAAATTTATCTATTCTCATAAAAATATTTTATCAAAAAATACAAGAAAATGTTATAAAATGTCTAAATATTTTACATTATATTAAGCTAAATTCGTTAAATTTTACAATCATTTTTTTACAAAGAGGAAAGACAATGAAAAAAGATATTAAAAAAGTAGTTTTAGCATATTCTGGCGGACTTGATACAAGTATAATTTTAAAATGGCTACAAGATGAGTATAAATGTGAAGTAGTAACTTTCACAGCAGATATTGGACAAGGCGAAGAGCTTGAACCTGCTAGAAAAAAAGCGCTTTCTTTGGGTGTAAAAGAAGAAAATATTTTTATTCAAGATTTAAAAGATGAATTTGTAAAAGATTATGTGTTTCCTATGTTTAGAGCAAATGCTATTTATGAAGGAGAATATTTACTAGGTACAAGTATAGCAAGACCTTTGATAGCAAAAGCTTTAGTAGAAATAGCAAATAAAACTAATGCAGATGCTATTAGTCATGGAGCAACAGGTAAAGGAAATGATCAAGTGCGTTTTGAATTAGGTGCTTTGGCGCTAAATCCAAATTTAGCCATTATTGCTCCTTGGAGAGAATGGGATTTAAATAGCCGTGAAAAACTTTTAGCTTATGCGCAAAAACATGGTATTGATATAGCTAAAAAGCCAGGTAAGTCACCTTATTCTATGGATGCAAATTTATTGCATATTTCTTATGAGGGTTTAGTACTTGAAGATCCTGCTGCTAAACCTGAAGCGGATATGTGGCGTTGGGTGAAAGATTTAAAAGAAACTCCAAATGAAAGCGAAGTGATAGAGCTTGAGTTTAGTAAAGGCGATTTATGTGCTATTAATGGAGAAAAAATGTCTCCCGCGCAACTTTTGGCAAAACTTAATGAGCTTGGTGCAAAACATGGTATAGGTCGTCTTGATATTGTTGAAAATCGCTATGTGGGTATGAAAAGTAGAGGTTGTTATGAAACTCCGGGTGGAAGCATACTTTTAAAAGCACACCGTGCTATAGAAAGTATCACTCTTGATAGAGAAGCAGCACATTTAAAAGATGAATTAATGCCAAAATATGCAAGTTTAATTTACAATGGCTATTGGTTCTCGCCTGAAAGATTAATGCTTCAAGCCTTAATTGATGAGTCACAAAAATATGTAAATGGTAAAGTTAAACTTGAATTATATAAAGGTAATGTAATGGTAATAGGCAGAGAAAGTGCGAATGATAGCTTATTTAGCGAGGCTTATTGTACTTTTGAAGAAGATGCTGTGTATGATCAAAAAGATGCAGCAGGCTTTATAAGATTAAATGCTTTGAGATTTATCATCGCAGGTAAAAATGGAAGAAAATTTTAAAAAGGAAAACAATGAAAGTATTATTAATTAAAGATGTAAAAAGCTTAGGAAAAGCAGGAGAAGTTAAAGAAGTAAAAGATGGATATGGACAAAATTTTTTAATTGCCAAAGGTTTTGCCAAAGCTGCTACACATGAAGTTTTAAAACAATATGAAGCAGAGCAAAAGAAAAAGGCTGAGAATTTAAGATTTGAACTTGCAAATTTGGAAAAATTAAAAGAGGAATTATCTAAAATCACTATTTGTATAGCTAAGCCTGTAGGAGCTAATGGAAGCTTGTTTGGTGGGGTTACTAAAGATGAAATCGCACATGCATTAAAAGATCAAAAAGGCATAGAGCTTGATAAAAAAAGCCTAGAATGTGACACTATAAAAGAGCTTGGTGTGCATGAAATTTCAGCAAAATTAGGCCATGCAATTCATGCTGTATTTAAGCTAGAAGTTAAAGGAGAATAATGTTTCACGCAACTACAATTTTAGCTTATAAAGGTAAAAATAAGTCTGTAATTGGTGGAGATGGACAAGTAAGTTTTGGAAACACTGTTTTAAAAAACAATGCAGTTAAAATTAGAAAATTAAACAATGGAAAAGTATTAGTAGGTTTTGCAGGAAGCACCGCTGATGCTTTTAATCTTTTTGATATGTTTGAAAAACTACTTTCTAGTTCTAAGGGTGATTTATTAAAAGCTGCAATAGATTTTTCAAAAGAATGGCGTAAGGATAAATACCTAAGAAAACTTGAAGCAATGATGTTGGTATTAGATAGAGATCATATATTTTTACTTTCAGGAACTGGAGATGTAGTTGAGCCTGAAGATGGTGCTATAGCCGCTATTGGTAGTGGGGGTAATTATGCACTTTCTGCTGCAAGAGCTTTAGCCAAACATTCAAATTTAGATGAAGAAGAATTAGTCAAAGAAAGCTTGCAAATAGCTGGTGAAATTTGCATTTATACTAATACAAATATTAAAACTTATGTAATTGAGGATGATAAATGAATTTAACTCCAAAAGAGATTGTAAAATTTTTAGATGATTATGTAATTGGACAAAAAAACGCCAAAAAAATCATAGCAATTGCTTTAAGAAATCGTTATAGAAGAATGCAGCTTAGCTCTGAACTTCAAGATGATATCATGCCAAAAAATATTTTAATGATAGGATCAACTGGGGTTGGTAAAACAGAGATTGCAAGACGCCTTGCTAAGATGATGGGACTTCCTTTTGTAAAAGTTGAAGCAAGTAAATATACTGAAGTTGGTTTTGTTGGGCGTGATGTAGAGAGCATGGTTAGAGATTTAGCTAATGCTGCTTTAAATTTGGTAAAAAACGAAGAAAAAGAAAAAAATAAAGACAAAATTAATGAATTTATAGAAAATAAAATTTTAGAAAAACTTTTACCACCTTTACCAAAGGGTGTTAGTGAAGAAAAACAAGAAGAGTATCAAAATTCTTTAGAAAAAATGCGCGTGAAATTAAAAGCTGGTGATTTAGATGATAGCACAATAGAAGTTGAAATTTCACAAAGCGTGTTTGATACTAATCCAAATTTACCACCTGAAATGGGTGCTATGCAAGATATAGTAAAAGTTATTGGCGTGGGTAATAAAAAAGTTAAAAAAGAAATGAAAGTAAAAGATGCAAGAATAGCTTTAGCTCAAGAAGCAAGTGAAAAAATTCTTGATATGGAAAGCATTAAAGGCGAGGCTTTAAGAAGAGCTGAAAATGAAGGGATTATTTTTATCGATGAGATAGATAAAGTAGCAGTTTCAAGCTCAAATTCAAACCGCCAAGATCCAAGCAAAGAAGGGGTGCAAAGGGATTTGCTTCCTATAGTTGAAGGTAGTACTATACAAACTAAATTTGGACCTTTAAAAACTGATCATATTTTATTTATCGCAGCAGGTGCTTTTCATTTAAGCAAGCCAAGTGATTTAATCCCTGAACTTCAAGGGCGTTTTCCTTTAAGGGTTGAGCTTGATTCGCTAGATGAGGATGCTTTATATGCTATTTTAACAAGACCTAAAAATTCATTACTAACACAATACATTGAGCTTTTAAAAACTGAAAATGTAGAGCTTGTTTTTGAAGATGAGGCTATTAGAGAAATAGCAAAAATAGCAAGCAAGGCTAATGAAGAAATGCAAGATATTGGCGCAAGACGCTTACACACGGTGGTAGAAAAACTTTTGGAAGATATTAGTTTTGAGGCAGATGAATATGCTGGAAAAGTTTATAAAATAGATGATTTTAAAGTGCAAGTTAAACTTGGAGATATCATAGAAAATAAAGATTTAGCTAGGTATATCTTGTGAAAAGTGGCTTTATAAGCATAGTGGGTAGAACTAATGCGGGAAAAAGTTCTATCCTTAATTCTTTATTAGAAGAAAAAGTGGCTATGGTTTCTCATAAGCAAAATGCCACAAGAAGAAAGATTAATGCAATTATAATGCATGAGAATCATCAGCTTATTTTTATAGATACACCAGGCTTACATGCAAGCTCTAAAGCTATGAATCAGCTTATGATTGATTTGGCGATTAAAAGCATTGCAGATTGTGATGTGATTTTATTTGTGGCTAGTATTTATGATGATATTAAAGATTATGAAAATTTTTTAAGTTTAAATCCTAAAGTGCCGCATATTGTGTTGATCAATAAGGTTGATTTGGTAAAAAAAGAAGTCTTACTTAAAAAATTAAGCGAGTATTCTCAGTTTAACTCGCATTTTAGCGCTATTATCCCCTATTCTGCTAAGCAAAAATTTTATAAAAAAATTCTCTTAGATGAGATGATTAAGTATTTGCCTGAACATCCGTATTATTTTGATCCTGAGTTTATTACTACCACAAATGAAAAGGATATCTATAGAGATTTTATTTTAGAGGCCATATATGAAAATTTAAGTGATGAAATTCCTTATAGCACTGAAGTAAAAATAGAAAAAATCAAAGAGCTTGAGCAAATTTATTATATTAACGCTATCATCATTACAGATAGTAATTCTCATAAAGGAATGATACTAGGTAAAGATGGAGCTGCAATTAAGCGTATAGGTAAAGAAGCTAGGATGAAAATAGAAAAATTAGCTCAAAAAAAGGTAATGCTAAAATTGTTCGTTCAATTAGAAAAAAATTGGCATAAAAACGAGCAAAATCTCAAAAAAATCCTTTATGATGAGTAAGAAAATCATCAAAAAAGATTTTCTTACTTATGAAAAACTTTTATATGTAAAACTTACAAATCCTATTAGTGAAGATGAAATCTTAAAAAAGAGCTTTGAGGAACTTGGTCTTAAAGATGATTTTTCATATGAGCTAAAGTATTTTCAAGATAAATCTTTTACTCATGTATTTTTGTGTAAATATGAAGATATTTTAGATGTTGATTATGTAATCCCAGAACCCCTGCTCTTTGAAGTGTATTTTAGGAATGATACAAATAGTGAAAATCTTGCATTATTATTTAAGAAAAAATATATAGTTTTAGTGGAGTATTTGGGATGTGAATTTCAAAATTGCAAAGTTATGCCATTAAATACTTATAGTAAAATATATGATGAAAAATTAAAAAATACATATAAAAACATTATAAGTATAGACGATACTCAAAATCTTAGCAGTTTTGATAAATTTAATAGTAATATTTTCTATCAAAAATTATTAAAAAAATGTGATCGAGTTAAAATTAATTTTGCCAATAAAGCAAAAATAAATCATTTAAAATCTTTTAGTTTTAAAATTTTATTAGCTTTTACATGCGGGATTTTACTAGCCTTAGTTTATCCTTTGTATTTATATACGCAAAAATCATTTTATGAAAAAGAAAAAATAAAATATGAAAATTTAATCAAAAATCAAGATGATATCTTAGAGCAAGCAAAAATAAATCAAAAACAAAATCAAGAAGTTGAAAAATTACAAGAAAAAAATGAACAAAAAGTTGATTTGTTACAAAAATTTTATGCAAATACGCTCTGCTATAAGGATTTTTATAATTTTTTAAAAGTCTTAAATTCTCATCAAAGTTATATAGAAGCTTTATATATAAAAAATAATGATTTTATCATAAAGCTTAATAAAGATTATGATTTTTATGATGATTTTAAAAAATATCATTTTGTGTTAAAAAATAAAGAGATTAACGATGAAAAAATTACTCTTGTTTTTGAAAAATCTTTATGAAAATTTAGAAAATATCTTTACGAGATTATCTAAACGCGAATTTATATTGACTTTGATAATGGCTTTTGTATTTGGTTTTTTTATAATCTATATGAGTATTTTTGAGTATTTTGAAAAACAAATGAAATTGTCAAAAGATGAGTTATTTATTTTACAAGCAAAATATGAGCAAAAACAAGAATTGATTTCTGATTTTAAAGATGAAAAATTGCAATCTTTTGATAATGAAATATCCTTAGAAGAAAGTAAAGATTATCAAAGTGTTTTAAAAAATATAGAAAAAAATCTCACTAAAGTAAGGTTTTTACAAATCCAAAGTCATGAAAGTCAAGATCAGTATTTTACTTATTATGATTTAAGGTTGAGTTTTAATGGTGATTTTTATTTTTTAATGCAATTTTTGCAAGAACTAGATCCTTATATAAAAGTCAAAAATTTAGAGCTTGTAAAATATGAAAATGAATTAAAAATTACATTAAATCTTATTTTTACTCTAGTATAAAAATGATTTTTTTGATAAAATTTATCTAAACATGGCAAGCGATCGCTTCTTTTGAAGAGGAAAGTCCGAGCTGCAATAAGACAAGGATTCCATCTAATGGATGGCTAGGGTAACCTAAGGGAAAGTGCAACAGAAAGAAAACTACCATATTATATGGAAAAGGTGAAACGGTAGAGTAAGAGCCTACCAGTAGCTTTGGTAACAAAGCTAGCTATGTAAACCCAATCCGCAGCAAGAAGGGGTGGTTTTAGTCTTATAATATAACCCTTCGCTTGAACTTGTTTGCAAAAACAAGTCTAGATAAATGATCGCTCTTGACAGAACTCGGCTTATCGCCATGTTTTATTTCATATAAGCAGATGCTTTTTTGAGTTTTTGTAAATTTTTTGCTACTTCATCTTGCTTTTTTTTCATAAAAGCTATTGCCTCATTAGTAAGAGCTAAAGCCTCATTGGGACAATCTTTAAAGTCAGGTTTTTCTATGAGTTTAACTATTTTTTCCACATCTTCAGTATATACAGCTAGTTTAAATTCATCTATCCATTTTTTTTCACTCATTTTTGATGTACTTCTCTCCAAGCCTCTAACAAGCCTTTGACTACATTGATAACTTCATCTACTCTTGCTTCACTATTTTCTATATTTGCCAAAGAAAGAAGTTGTAATTCTCTAGTGTATAGGCCACTTAAGTAGTGTGCTATTTCTCCGCCTTTTTCATAATCAAGGCAATTTAACAATTCTATAAAAATAGCACTAGCTCTTTTTACATAATACACTCTTTCTTCTATATTTCCATTTTGAATAGCTATTTTTATCCTACTTGCAAAGCGTAAAATCCCGCTATATAACATCTCTATAAGTTTTTCTTGGGATTCTACACCAGTTTGATTTTGTGAATACGCATTATATACTGCACTATTTAGCATTTAAATCCTCTCTATTTTTTAAGAATTTTGATTATTTGCTGCATTAATCATATTTGTAATAACACTTGCTTGGTTATTTAATTTTGCAATTATACCATCATATGCTGCCCATCTTGACCACATTGTGTCATATCTGCTTTCTATGGATTTTTTAGTATTTTCTATAGTTTCGTTTAGATTTTTTGATTCTTTAGTTAAAGAGTCTTTATAACCCCCAAAAGAACCATCAGAGCTCATCATCTCACCCATAGTGTTTTTTAATACCCCAAAGGTTCCAGTTTCTTCTTTATAAACTGAATATATAGTTTTTGGACTTAAGCCAAATTTTTTCAAAAAGTCTTTATCGCCTTGAATTTCTAGGTTACTTCCTGATGTTCCTTTGATTTTAAATTGAATTTGTTGATCTTTGCTGCCTTGGTTGATAATTTGAAAACTAGCCTCTAAGCCTTCTAAGCCAAAACTATTTATATGATCAACTAAATTTTGGGCTTTTTCCACATCTGTATCGCCAGTTAAAGTAAAAGGATCTCCATTGGCAGTTTTACCTAAATCTATAGTTTCATCATTGTAAGTAATAGTAAATTTACCTTGTTCAAATTTAATATCATCTTTACCAAAATTACTAATCTTATCTCCTACCAAATCAATGTCTTCAAAGCCATTGTGTCCTACGAAAAATTTCTCAGCCATTTCAGGATCTTCGTTAAATTTAGCATTAAATTTTCCAGAGTCAAAGGTTAAAACCCCATCATTTAAAGTCAAACCATAATCAGCTAAAGATAAACTTACTTTTGAAGAAACTTTAACACCATCTGAAGTATCACTATCTCCAACTGTGATTGTTCCATCTACTGTGATAGTTTGAAGCAAAATATTGTTAATTTGTGATTTTATATTATAAATCGAGCTTACACCTACGAAATTTCCTTTTGTCCCTGCATCAGGATCGTATTTTGTCGCTGCATTAAGATTGATCATTAAATCATTATAAGCAGTAGCTAAACTTTCTAAAGATTGTGCTATGGCTTCAGTATCTTGAGTAACATTGAAACTAATTTCACCCTTTTGTTTAAGCTCTAGGGTAATATCAGGTCCTATATCTGTGATGGTATTAGTTGGTCTAGTCATTTTAACACCATCTACACTAAAGATAGCATCCATACCTTTTTGGATATGATTTTCATTGTCTGCTTTTACATTGTAGCCTTGTGGTGTGCTTGTATCTAGAGTAATGCCAAATTTACTACTTAATAATGAAGTAGCTTTGTTATCTCTAATATAATTTGCTTGATCTATATTGCCATCAGCATCAGTTGCATAGCCACCATCAAAAAGACTTAATTCACCACCATTAGTAGCTCTAAAAGTAAAAGATTTTCCATCTTCTCCAAAGCTTAATTCCACTTTTCCATTAGTTTGTTTTCTTAAATCCTCTGCTAAACTTTTATAGGTTGTTTGATCATTTATATCTATAGTAAATCTATCATATCTTTCACCATTTTTTATAACAAAAGTAAAAGAAGTGCTTTGACCTGATTCAAGTAATTTATCAGAAATTGTTCCAGTAATATTTCCACTTATTTTATCTTTATCCTTATCCCCAGCACCTTGAGGTCTAAAACCATATAAACCACCCGCACTAATGCTATTTTTATCAAGCTCCCAACCCATAGCCTTTAAAAGCTTATCATCGCCTGAAAAAGAGATATTGTTTTTAGTTCCTGTTTCAGTGCTTTGCACTACTAAGCGGTATGGATTGTCTCTATCTCCGGTATTTACTAGCTTAGCTTCTATTTTACCACCTGTGGCGGAATTAATTTTTTCAGCAAGTTGAGCTACGGTTGTGCTTTGATCAATTTCTATTTTATAATCTTTTCCATCTTGGGTAATAGTAAAAGAAGCTTTACCATCTGTTCCTTCTATACCAAGACTTTTCATTACAGAGGCAGTTTTATCTTGGAAGCCATTGCTTTGATAAACATCTTTTTGAGCAAGTTGATCGACTATGACTTTCATATTTGAAAGATTAGATAAAGAGCCTACAACCAAGCTAGCAGCAGCGCTATCGCCACTTACACTAGGAGAAACTTTCTTTTTGTTAAATTGAGAAGTATCGCCAAGACTATTTACAGCAGTTTGAAAAGCAAGTAGTTTAGCTTCAAGCTCTGCTAAGTCTTTTTGTCTTGAAGTGTTAGTTTCAAGTTGCGTGTTATAAAGCTTTAAGTGAGCATTCATTTCTGCTTCTTTAAGCTTATTAAGTGTATCGCTTGTTAAAACTCCTGAACCTATACCTAAACTTCCTAAACTACCTACTGCCATGATTAACTCTCCTTATCAAAAATGGTGCCAATAACACCTTTAAAATGTTCTATTAATTTCATAACTTCTTCACTAGGAATTTTGCGTATTAACCTACCTGTGTCTTTTTCGGTGACATTTACATACATTTCGTTTATTTTATCATTATACGCAAAACGCACATTTGTTTCCAATGTTTCCATTTGTCTATTAAGTTTTTCTGTTGCGTTTTTTAATTTTTCATTTAAATTCTCATCTTGATCATTTAAATCAACTTGTTGCTTATTCTCTTGAGATGGCTTTTCAACACTTTTTGTGTTAAAATGAGTTATATTTGTATCCCTTTGAATATTGCTAATGTCCATTTTAAACTCCTTTTTAAAAGACTCTAAAACACACTATCGACACAATTTTAAAAAACTTAATATTTAAATTAAAAATATATATATTTAATAAGCAAAAAGTGTTCTCAAAAAGTTTAAAATTAAAAAATTTCAAACTTTTTGAAGAATTTTTCATCATTTACAAGTAATTTTTTTGCAATAAGTCTGTCTATAACTTCTTTGGAGCAATTTGTCATTAAAGGCCATTCTTTATGATAATCTTCTAATGATCCTTTATTTGTCGCATCAATTGCAACACAATCTTTTTTGATAAATATATCTCTTTTTGCATCGATATTATTTACCACACGCCAAATTAACATATAAGGATTTTCCAAAATAGCATCTGAATCTAAAAAAACTAAAATTCTAAAATGTTTTTTATAAATTTGTAGTTTTTCAAAAATTTGAGCAATTTTTTCTTTTTTATCAATTAAGATCACACAAATTGGAGCAAAGGTTTGGGTGTAAAATTGTTTTAATTTTAAAATATTTTGATCTTTTTCTTTAAAAAGTGAAAACAAAGCTTCATCGCTTAGAATTTCAAGTTCAACTTTTTTCTCATCACCACACGCATCAAGTCCTGCTTTACCACCGTAACAATAAGTGCTTGAAGCATGATCGAGTTGATCGCAAATTCCTTCACTAATAAGTAATTTTTCTTCATTAAAGCGATTAAGTATATAAGGTATGAGCTTGTCATAATCTTGCAAGCAAGGTGCATTTTCATCGACAAAAATAGCATGTTTTACAAAACTCATTTGCCCTACTCCCCAAAAAGTATGCATTACTTGTTTTGCATGAGCTGGATATTTTGCTTCTATTTTGGCTAAGATTAAATTATGAAAAACTCCATTTTCAGGCATGTTATAATCTATCAAATCAGGTGCGTTAGTTTGAAGTAAAGGTAGAAAAACTCTTTCTGTGCCAAGCCCCATGTATTTATCTTCTAAAGGCGGTTTTCCTACAACCGTAGCTTGATAAATCGCATTTTTTTTAGCAAAGATTTTTTCTACTTTTAAGACAGGACAAAGTTCAATAGGAGTATAAAAGCCTGTATGATCTCCAAAAGGTCCCTCGGGTGCAAATTCATTTGGATTTACAAAACCTTCAATCACAAAATCACTATCATAAGGCACATAGAGGTGATTGCTTTTGCATTTTGCCAAAATAGCAGGTTTTTTCTTGATAAAACCATAAAGTAAAAGTTCAAAAATACCTTTTGGTAAAGGCGCTTGAGCACACCAAATATATAAAGGATCTCCACCTATGGCTATACTTACTGGCATTTTTTGATTTGCTTTTTTATACTCATGGAAAAAGTGGCTCGCGTCTTTGTGAATTTGCCAATGCATAAGCAAGGTTTTTTCATCAACTACTTGCAAGCGATACATTCCAAGATTATTTTGTTTTCCATCTATGCTTTGAGTATAAACTTGCCCCATAGTGATAAAAGGTGCAGCGTCTTTTTCCCAAGTTTTTAAAATAGGTATTTCATATAAAGAATTTAAGCTTTTGTAGTTAAATTCTCCATCTTTTTTGATGCGTTTTGGTGGGATATTTTTTAAATCAAGCAAGGTTTTGAAAAAATTTAATTTCGCACCAAAGCTTTGCGGTATGTGCATTTTAAGTAAAGAGCTAATTTCTTTAGCTACATCTTCATAATCTTTTCCAAATGCTAAATTTAAAGCTTTTTTGCTGCAAAAAGTATTTAATAATACAGGATAATCGTATTTTTTGCCATTTTTTACTGCATTAGTAAAAAGCAAGGCTTTAGAGTCTTCTTTTTTAACTTCTATATAAGCTAAATGTGCCATTTCAAGTTCTACATCTACTGGCTCATGGATGGTTTTTAATAAATTATTTTTTTCTAAAAGCTCTACGAATTTTTGCATTTATATCATACTTTCTGCTTCTTTTAAAATTTCTTTTGCACCTTTTGCTATCATTTCTTTGGCTAAAAGCTCGCCTGCATTTGAGTAATTTTGCTTATCAATCACTCTTTTTTCTTTTAAAATTTTACTTGCATCGGGTAAGCCCACTATGGCGCGAATTTCTATTTTTTCATCAATGATTTTTGCATTAATTCCTATAGGTACTTGACAACCACCTTCTAGGGTTTTTATAAAATCTCTTTCTATATAAGTTTCTACAAAGGCATTTTTATCGTTTAAGCATTCAAGGTATTTTAAAATTTGTTTATCATCAATGCTTTCTATACCTAAAGCTCCTTGAGAAGCTGCAGGTATTATCTCATCAAGTTCAAAAGCCCTAATGTATTTTATTTCTTTATCTAAACCCAAGCGTTTAATGCCAGCTAGAGCTAAAATAATAGCATCAAATTCCTTAGCTTTAAGTTTTTCTAAGCGTGAGTTGATATTACCTCTTAAAGAAATGATATTTAAATCAGGTCTTAACGCTAAAAGCTGCATTCTTCTTCTAAGACTTGTAGTGCCTACTTTTGCACCTTTTGGAAGAGCATTTAAGCTTTCATAATACTCACTTAAAAAAGCATCATTTACCACTTCTCTTTTTGAAATAGCAGCTAAAACTAAGCCATCAGGAAAGAAGCTTGGCACATCTTTTAAGCTATGCACAGCTAAGTGTGAATCACCTCTTAACATACTTTCTTCAAGTTCTTTTGTAAAAAGTCCTTTTCCACCTATTTTAGCTAAAGGAGAATCAAGTAAAACATCACCTTTAGTTTTAAAACCCTCTAAAGAAATTTCTAAATCAGAATGTGTTTGTAATAATTTATTTTTTATATACTCACTTTGCCATAATGCAAGTTGGCTTTTTCTTGTTGCGATGATTAATTGCATTTTTTATGCTCCTGTATGATTTCTACATCTATGATTTCTTCTTCGTTGTTTGTTTGATGATATTTTCTTTTTTGTTTTGTAAATAATTTTAATATCATCATAAAAAATAAGAGTAAAATTCCCAAAAATGTGCTTAAAATTCCTGGTATTAAAAGTAAAATTCCAACTATAGTTAAGGAAAATAATTTAATCATACCAAATAAATTAGTATTGGCATTTTGCATAGTGATGAGATTTGTCCAAGTCTTTGCTAAAAACATTGCTCCTAAAAACATACTTGCAAAAACTATCATAAAAAAATTTAAAAAACCAAAAAAGACTATAAATAAAATACTAGCAATCAATTCTAAAATCAAAAAAGCACTTAAATTTGTTTTTGCTATCATAAAATTTTCTCTAAGTGTGAAATTACTTCTTGGGTTTTTAAAACTTGTTTTTCTAAGGTATTTCTATGGATTAACTCTACTTCATCGCTTTCTAAGCCTTTACCTATAACTAAAGCATAAGGAAAGCCCATTAATTCAAAATCATTAATCTTTACACCAAAACGCTCATTTCTATCATCAAACAAAATTTCTTTATCTTTAAAATGAGTATAAATTTGCTCGGCAAATTCCATAGCTTTTGTATCTTTTATATTAGAAACGATAATATCTAAAACAAAAGGAGCTAGAGTTTTATTCCAAATACAACCTTTTTCATCATGGCTTGCTTCTATGGCGACAGCTACTAAACGGCTCACTCCCATACCATAACAACCCATAGTGAAAAATTGAGCTTTACCATTTTCATCTAAATAGCTTGCATTCATTGCTTTTGAGTATTTATTTCCAAGTTTAAAAATATGCCCTACTTCAATACCTTTGCTTTGCTTAAGCTTGTGCTGACATTTTGGACAAAGATCATGCTCTTTAACTGCTGCAAGATCTTTAAAGCGTTCTTTATTTAAATTTACAACATTGATTCCGACTAAATGATAATCTTTTTTATTTGCTCCAATAATCATATTTGTTTCATTTTCAAGCTCACGATCAATATAAAAATCAACTCCATTTAATCCTACAAAGCCGATAAATCCTGGCACTAAACCTGCTTTTTCTAATTCTTCTTCACTTACATCAACTAATTCTAATGCATTTGCTGCATTTAGTGCTTTAACTTCTTGCAGTTCATCATCGCCGCGTATAAAAAATACTACAATTTTTTCTTCATTTTCATAAATAGCTTTTTTAGCAATAGCTTTAACAGTATAGTAAGGATTAATTTTAAAAAATTCCGCTAATTCTTCTATAGTTTTTACATTTGGAGTGTGAAATTGTGTAGCAAAATCAGCTTCTGGCCTTTCATCTTCACAACTTTTTTTAGCTCTTTTTGCTGCTTCAATATTTGCAGCATAATCACAATGCTCGCATAATAATATATCATCTTCGCCATTTTTAGCCAAAACCATAAATTCTTTTGAACCGCTTCCACCAATAGCCCCACTATCAGCTTCAACAGCTCTAAATTCAAGCCCTAATCTTGTAAGAATTTTACTATAAGTTTCATGCATAAGATTAAATTCTTTGTCTAAATCAGCTTCACTGCTATGAAAACTATAACCATCTTTCATTAAAAATTCTCTACATCTTAAAAGTCCAAATCTAGGTCTAGCCTCATCTCTAAATTTAAGTCCTATTTGATATAAATGCAAAGGAAGTTGTTTGTAAGAATTTACTTTATTTCTAACCAAAGCTACTATGGCTTCTTCATGGGTTGGTCCTAAGACAAAATCATTTTCTTTTCTATCTTTAAAGCGTAAAAGCTCTTTACCAAAAACATTAAATCTCCCACTTTCTTTCCAAAGTTCAGCTGGGGTATTAAAACTTAAATTTACTTCTAAAGCCCCTGCTTTATCCATTTCTTCTTTGATGATATTTTTAATCTTATCTAAAACTCTTTTTCCTAAAGGTAAAAAATTATACAAACCACTTCCAATTTGTTCTACAAAAGCACCCTTAACTAAAAATATATGACTTGGCAGGGTAGCATCTTTTGGATTTTCTTTTGTGCTTATGGCATAAAATTTACTAAATTTCATGATTATTCTCCAAATTAAATTCACATTTATAGAAGTTTAAACCTTCCATGCTTTCATTTTTTAAATCAAACACATAACGCATGGCATTTACAACAGAGTCATTTTGCATAGTTCCACTTAGTTTTTTTAAATTTACACTAGGATGATGTAAAAATGCATTCATCACCTGTCTTATAAGCTTTCTTGCTTCTTCATGATTTGAGTGTTTTAAATATCCTTTATCTATGGCCTTTTGTAATTGTTCTTTAGCGATTTCATCAGCTTGCAAGCGTAATTGCTTAACCAAAGGTAAGGTTGCTAGTTTGCTTAGATGTTGAAAAAACTCATTTGTCATAGTGCCTACTATAGAATAAGCAATCTGGGCTTGATGTTCTCTTAGTGTTAAATTTTTTCTTACAACTTCTTCTAAATCATCAACAGCATAAACTATATTTTTTTCATTTGCTTTTACATCAATATCCCTAGGCACTGCTATATCAAAAAAATATCTTTTATAATCTTTTTCTTCTAATATGTCATTAGTTATGATAGCATGTGGAGCATTTGTGGCGCTAAAAAATATCTCATATTTATTTAATGCTTCTTTTAAATTTGCGATACTTTCGCAATTTGCATTTTCACCTAAATCTTCACAAAGTTTTTGGGCATTTTGTATATCTCGATTTAAAATCAATACTTTGGCCTTAGCATTTAATAAATGTTTACAGGCTAACTCGCTCATTTCCCCTGCACCCACTACAACTGCAGTTTTATTTTCTAAATTTATAAGCTCTTTGGCTTTTGCTACTGCTACTGAAGCAACTGAAATAGGATTTTTGGAAATTTCAGTTTGATTTCTAATATTTGCTGCACATTTAAAAGCATAATGGACTGCTCTAGTTAAATGCACACCACATCTTTGTTCTTGTAGAGCAAATTTATAAGCATCTTTTAATTGTCCAGCAATTTGTGTTTCTCCAATAACTAAACTATCAAGTGAGCTTGCCACAGAAAATAAATGATGGATAGCCCCACTATCTTCATAAAAATCAGCTTTTGTGCTTAAATTTTCTTTATCAACCCCACAAAGCAAACTAAGTGTTTTTAAAATATGTTCATTGATACTTTCAATTTCTCCGATAAAAAGAAAAATTTCAACTCTATTGCAAGTGCTAAGCACTAAACTTTCTAGAATTTTATTATTAGTATGGATTAATCTTAATAGTTCTCTTTTTTTATCTTCATTGGAAAAGGAAAGTTTTTCTCTAGTAGCAATATCTGTATTTTTGTGCGTAAAACTGATACAATAATAATGCATTAAAATTCCCTTTCTATCATACTTTTAATAATATCTTCTAAATCTTTTATATTGTATTTTTCTATGGCTTTTAAGGCATTATTCGCATAGGTGTTTAATTCTTGACCAATTTGATTAAAAATTTCATGCTCTTGCATTTTATTTTTAATCCAAGTAAGTTCATCTATATTTAAATCTTTCTTGTAATAAGACTTAAGTATTTCTTGATCTTGTGGATTTAATTTTTCATATAAATACATATAAGCAAGGGTAGTTTTACCTTCTTTAAAATCATTCATGGCGGGTTTGCCTAAGGTTTGTTTATCGCCTTTGATATCTAAAATATCATCTACGATTTGAAAAGCCAAGCCCAAGTTTTTACCATATTCTGCAAAATCATCTTCATTTAAATTAGCAAGTATAGCCCCACATCTTGCACTAGCTTCGATTAAAACGGCTGTTTTGTTATATATCATTTGCAAATAAGCGTTTTTATCGGTATTGAAAGTTTTGCTTAAATTTACATCCATTAACTCACCAACAGAAAGCATAACAACAGCATTAGAAATGATTTTTGCTAATTTTAAATCAATCAAAGAAAGCTCATAAAAGGCTTTTGAGTATAAGATATCTCCAAGCATGATAGCATTTTTAGCTCCAAATTGTGCATTGATAGACTTTACTCCTCTTCTTAATTTTGCCTCATCAATCACATCATCATGCAATAAGCTTGCAGCATGAATTAACTCTATAATAGCACAGATTTTATAGCTAATATCACTTTCGCCAGCTATTTTTAAAAGTAGTTTTGAGCGTAATTTTTTACCACCTTGAAGTTTTGAACTCATGGTTAAAATAGGCTCATAATTTAATTCAGATAAAAATTCATGCATATATTGATCGATCTTTTGCACTATGCTTTCCTTAGTTTTCTTATAACTTATAATTGTATTTTATTAAATTTTACTTTAGTTTTGGTTAAGACTAGCTTTTCTAGGGTCTAAAAATTCTACTTCTAATCTTTTATCTCTATCTTCTATATATACAGTAAAAATAGCTTCGCCTTTTTTAAAATCACTAAATTCAAGTATTAATCTTGCTTTATCTATATGAGGATTTTTATAATCAGGTACTAAGGTTTGATCTACCCAGTTTAAGTTTCTTCTTAAAGACATCACAAATTGTCTAGGGTATTTTTTATATCTTGAATGAACAATGATATTAGTTCGATCAAATAAAGTCCATGAAAAGTCAAAATAATAAATCTCATCAGGATAGTCAATTTCTTTTATTTTTACACTTGCTTTTTCATCTTTACTTAAGGTAAATTTATAAGTATAATCAAAAAATACTTCAGCCTTTAAAAAATTAAGTATCAAAAATAAAGATAAAAATAAACGCAAAATTAACCCTCATGTCCTAAAATTTCAGCGCTTAATCCTATGTAAAAATCATTTTTTCTCTCATCTATTAAGAGTGAATTTTCCATTTGAAATTGCGCTACATCGCTTTCATTTAAATTATTTTTTTCTAAAAGCTCTATCATAGCGATATGATCGGCTAATAATTTTTCTAAAACATTTTCTAATGCACCTAAATTTGCATATTTTATTGTTTCGATAAATTTTTCTTTAGGGCTTTTTGCAAACATTTCATCAAATATATCCATTTTTAACCTTTCATGTAAGTTTGAATTTTTTCTATTAAAGTAGTTTTATCATTAGCTTCATCTAAGTTTTTAATTTCTTTTTGCCAAGAAATATGTATGTAATCCATCTTAGCATTTTTAGCACAAAGTCTGTCTTTTAAGCTATCGCCTATAAAAATACTTTTTTCATATTTTGCTTCATCTGCGATTAATCTTAGCATCATAGGATCAGGCTTAGCTTCTATACCATAACTAACACCTAGTATTTTATCAAAATATGAAAGAATGTTTTGTTTTTTTAAAATAGGCACCAAACTTTCTTGAGGTGCGTTAGTAGCTATAGCTAAATAGCAATCATTTTTTTTACAAAATTCCAAAACCTCAAGCACACCATCAAAAAGCACCACGCTTTGATCATAATGCTTAATAAAATACTTCTCATAACCTTCTTTAAAGCTAGTATGTGAGTAAGTATCAACCCCGTAAAAAATCTTAGCATAATTTTGTCCAGGAGTATTGATAGTATCTAAAATAAACTCTCTTTTTAAAGGTTCTAAATTTAAATCCGCTCTTATTTCATTTACCGCACATATTATAGCATTAGCACTATCTATAAGCGTGCCATCCATATCAAAAATTACATTTATCAATATTCATCCTTAAATTTAATTTTATGTTTGTCTTTTTTATAACTTTGATTATTTTTTAGCTTATATAAGGCATTGGCTTTTGAAGCTAAGGTTTTTTGGTCTAAACTTTCATCTAAACACTCATTTACAAAAATCTCCAAAGCCTTAGTATAAGTAGAATCTAAAAACACTGCTTGAATTTTCTCAAAGATTTTAGCATTTTTTTGCATTCTTTCTCTAAAAAGAGTTAAATCAAAATCTTCTCTTTTTAAAGCACTCACAGCAGAATTAGTAAATTTTTCTAAAGCTCTTACATATTTTACCCTTAAAGCTTTTTCATCATTTTTCATTCTGCTGCACTTGTATTGATTCTACATTGTAATGCTTCTTGTACTAAATTTCTTGCTATTGAAGCTTCAGCATCTACAATGTGTAAATGTTTATCAGTATGTGGGAAAATGATCTTAGCACCTGTACCACTTGTTTTTAAAACCGTTTGTATGGGTTTGTTAAAGCTAGAAAGCACTTGATAGAGCATATCAAGCTTAGCTTCATTACTTATAGTTATAATAGCAACTGAGCATTCTTCTATATTTGCTACTTTTAATGTTTCTACTTGGGCTACATTTGCAAAAAAGATATTTTCATTTCTACTGCGGCCAAGTTCAACTAAATTTAAATCACTTTCTAAAACCAAATATGGGATACCTGTTTTTTTGATCTTTTGCACCACTTCTTGACCTAATCTTGTATAACCAAAAATGATAAAATGATCTTTCATTTTTTGATCACATAAATAAAATTTAGCCATATCATTTTGCTCACCTTCGGCTGCGTTGGCTATTTTTCTAAGATTATTTAAAATAAAAGGCGTTGCAACCATAGTGACGATAGAAACTATAATAAAAATTTGTGCTGTTTTTTCATCTATAAGTGAATTTACTTGCATTAATGAAAATACTGCTAGCGCAAATTCTCCAATTTGAGAAATACTCAAAGCGGTTTTTAACGCTACTCTTTTTCTTGTATAAAGAATTAAAAGACCATAGATTACTACAAATTTTATCAATAAAACCAAGCTTACAAAAACAAAAATCAAAAACCAATTTTCAAAAACTATATGAAAATCAATTTGCAAACCAACACTGATAAAGAAAAATCCTAAAAGCAAATCTCTAAAAGGAACCAAATCTGCTTCTATTTTATGTTTATATTTAGTTTCAGCTATCAAGGCTCCAGCTATGAATGCTCCAAGTGAGTATGAAAAGCCAAAAGAATGAGCCAAAAAACTTGCTCCTATTACAGTAAAAAGTATGGTAGCGATGAAAATTTCATTTGCGTTAGTTTTAATGATGAATTTTAAAACATAAGTAAAAAGGTATTTGCCTATAAAATAAAGCAAAACAAGTAAAATCACAGCACTGACTAAAGTTGTAAGTAAAAGTTTTGAAATATCAGCATTTTGAGAACTAAATATATCAATCATTAATAGCAGTGGTATCACAGCAATATCTTGAAAAAGTAAAATTCCTAAAGCTTTTCTGCCGTATTCTTCGTTGATATCGCCATTATCATTAAGTATTTTTAAAACTATAGCAGTGGAAGATAAGGCTAGAGCAAAACCTGCTATCATTGCGATATGGCTTGCTATACCTAAAATATAAGTTACAAGTAAAGTACAAACCAAACCACAAGTTAGCATTTGCAAACTTCCATTTAAAAATACTTCTTTTTTCATTGCCAAAAGATGTTTAAATGAAAATTCAAGCCCTATGGTAAACATTAAAAAAACTATGCCAAATTCAGCTACATGTATAACAAATTCATTAGTGCTAAAACCATAAAATTCACGTACAAATAAACCTGTAGCTATATAACCTATAATAGTTGGAATACCAAATTTTTTAAGTATAACATTAAGTATGACAGCAACTGCTACTGCGGTTAAAAATAAAGTTATAAAAGCATCCACTCACCAACCTTTTGTAATGTTTTTATTATTTTATTTTTTCTAAAAAAATTAAATCAAAATTACTTCTATGTTTAACTACTGCTCTTGATTTTGAAGGATTATCTCTTCTATCAAGTTCTAATCTTAACTCTTCAATAGTGTTTTCAAACTCATCAATTTTTGTTTTTAGTTTTAAAATCACATCAACACCAGCTAAATTAACCCCAAGATCTCTTGTTAAGCGTAAAATCATTTTAATTCTATCTATATCTTTTTGAGAATAAAGCCTCATTTTACCATCGGTTCTACTTGGCTCAACTAAACCTTCTTTTTCATATTGTCTTAGAGTTTGTGGGTGTATACTTAAAACTTTTGCAACAACACTTATAAGATACACCGGTTCATCATAACTATGCTCCATTACTTACTCCTTTCAAGGTAATTTTTCTTCTAAAATTTTTACAAATTCAGGATCAAGGCTATTAATATCAGGTATTTTTACATTTAAAATTAAATACATATCCCCATAAAGATCTGTTTTTCTATTTTGCACTCCATAGCCTTTAAGTCTAATTTTTTGATTGTTTTTAGAATTTGGCGGTATGGTAATTTTAACTTCTTTTCTTGGGGTATGCACACTGATTTTATCTCCAAAAAGCGCTGTTTTTAAGCTAATTTCAACCTTTTTGTACAAATCATCATCTTCTCTTTCGTATTCATCACTTTTTTCAAGTTCAACTTTTAAAATCAAATCCCCTCTTTGCCCTTGAAAGCTTTTTCCTTTACCTCGTATGCGTAGCTTTTCGCCATCTTTTATGCCATGTGGAATTTTGATTTTAACTTGCTCGTTATTTATATTTACCAAATGCTCACCACCTAAAATTCCTTTTTCAAAAGGAATTTTAACACTTGCTTGCAAGTCTAAATCTTCTTCAAATCCTCCAAATCCCCCAAAGCCACTTCTAAAATTATTACTAGAACTAAAACCGCCACTAAATCCTCCAAAGCCTCCACCAAAAATATTTTTTAAAATATCATTGATGTCAGCTCCACCTGCATTTCTTGAAAAATCATGAAAACTTTGCCCGCCAAACATAGAATCGCCATATCTATCATATTGAGCTCTTTTTTTCTCATCACTTAAAATTTCATAAGCGGCGTTAATTTCTTTAAATTTTTCCTCAGCGCCATTTTCTTTGTTGATATCGGGATGATATTGTCTTGCTAATTTTCTATAAGCTTTTTTTATCTCATCTGCACTAGCGTTTTGCGAAACTCCTAGTGTTTCATATAAACTTTTACTCATTTTTATTATTCCTTAATTTTTTATAAGATTATATCAAAAACTTTAGTCTTAGTCAATCAACTTTTATAAGTTTTAAAACTAAAGGTTTTATTTACAATTGTGTAAAAATAAAATTTTATACTTGCATTAAATGATTTTACAAAGGATAAAACATGAAAAAAACTATGATTCTTTCTTTGGCATTGGCAACTAGTCTTTTTAGTGCTAGTATTGATTTTAAACAAGCAGATGATAATGTAAAAAGAACTTTACCAACTGATAATCAAAATACTATACTTTCTTATCATGATTCCATACAAAAAGTTAAAAATTCAGTTGTAAATATCTCAACTTCTAAAACTGTTCAAAGTAGTTCATTTGGAATTGATGATTTTTTCAATGACCCTTATTTTAGACAATTTTTTGGTTTTGATTTCCCACAAGCTCCAAAAAATAAAAAAAATAAAGAAGTTGTAAGCTCATTAGGTTCTGGTGTAATTATTTCAAGCGATGGTTATATTATAACAAATAATCATGTTATAGAAGATGCTGAAAAAATCACTGTAAATTTACCTGATTCTAGCACTGAATATAAAGCTAAATTAATCGGAGCTGATCCTAAAACAGATTTAGCAGTGATAAAAATAGAAGCAAAAAACTTACCCGCAGTAGTTTTTGCTGATTCAGATAAATTACTAGAAGGTGATGTGGTGTTTGCTTTGGGTAATCCTTTTGGTGTTGGAAGTAGTGTTACAAGTGGGATTATTTCGGCCTTAAATAAAAACAATATAGGTCTAAATCAATATGAAAATTTCATCCAAACTGATGCTTCTATTAATCCTGGAAATTCAGGCGGAGCTTTGGTAGATAGTAGAGGAGCTTTAGTTGGGATAAATTCAGCCATACTTTCAAGAAGTGGTGGAAATAATGGCATAGGTTTTGCAATCCCTTCTAATATGGCAAAATCTATTGCACAAAAACTTATTGAGCATGGAAAAATTGAAAGAGGATATTTAGGTGTAGTCATAGGAGCTTTAACTCAAGATATTAAAAAAGCCTATACTAATCAAGAAGGTGCTTTAATTACTGAAGTACAAAAAGATTCAGCAGCTTATAATGCAGGGTTAAAAAGAGGAGATTTGATTATAAAAGTAGATAAAACTGTGATTAAAAGCCCTATGGATTTAAAAAACTACATAGGAAGTATTGATCCAAAACAAGCAGTAGAAGTAACTTATGAAAGAGATAATAAAGTCAAAACAGCTAAATTTATGTTAAAAACAGATGAAAAGTCGCTACAATATGAAAAAGGTTATATTGATGGTCTAAAATTAGTGGAACTTGACTCTAAGAATAGACAGCAATACCGCATACCTGAAAGTATTAGTGGTATTTTAATTACCGAAGTTACTCCAAAATCAAAAGCTGAAAAAATAGGTTTTGAGCAAGGTGATATTATCATAGGTGTTGATCAGTATGAAATTTCAAATTTTAAAGAATTATCTAAGGCTTTAGAATTAAATAAAGGTAAAGAGTATGTTAAAATTTGGATTAATAGAGGCGGATTTGTAAGAGCTTTACTTTTTTAAGAAAGGAAAAAAATGACAAATATTTTAATGATAGAAGATGATTTAGAATTAGCAGAGATTATAGCTGAATATTTAGAGCAATTTGATATGAAAGTAGATATTGCTCACGAGCCTTATATAGGTCTTTCAAGACTTGCTTTAAATCCTTATGATTTAATCATTTTGGATTTAAGCTTACCTGGACTTGATGGACTTGAAGTATGCGAGGAAATTCGTAAAAAATATGATACACCTATTATCATTTCAAGTGCAAGGCATGATATTAGCGATAAGGTTGCAGCGCTTGATTTGGGTGCAGATGATTATTTACCAAAACCATATAATCCTCAAGAACTTCAAGCAAGAATTAAAAGTCATTTAAGAAGAATTTCAAACACAAAAACTGCTCAAGCTCAAGTTAAAAAAGATCTTGTATATGATAAATATAAACATACTATCACTATGAAAGATCAAGAAATTAGCTTTACTAATGCTGAATTTGATATTTTGAGTTATTTAATTAAAAAAGAAGGTGGAGTGGTAAGCCGCGAAGAGCTTGTGTATAATTGTAGCTCTATTAGTGAAGATTCTAGTAATAAAAGTATAGATGTAATCATTAGTAGAATCAGACAAAAAATCGGAGATGATCCTAAAACTCCAAAATACATTCATTCAATCAGAGGTATAGGATATAAATTAACTCAATGAATAAATCATCAATTTTTTATACTATAACCTTTGTTTTTTTGCTTGCAAGCGTTAGTGTAATTTTAGCTTTTTTATGGCTTATAAAATATGATCAACAAAATTACACTAATGAGCTTAATGCAAAATATTCTTTTATAGCTAATGCAAGATTATTATATTTTAATCATGTGATTAGTGAAAGAGAATTTTATGAGCAAACAAAAAATTACAAAATGATAGAATTAACAACTCCATCAGCCATAAGACAAATCATCTATAAAGCTGAAACTATAGCACGGGCTCAAACTAGCACAGGTGTAGTTGAAATCATTACTTTAGAAGATAATGTGTATTTAAAAATCATCTTTGATGGTAAGCTTTATTTATATAAAGATTTAGAATATCAAGGTTATCGTTATTTTGTGATCAAGCTTATTGCTAGTATAGTAGTAATGGTTTTATTGATTTTATATATTTTTATCATTAAAAAATTAAAACCACTTAGAGCTTTAAAAAGACAAATTGATAAATTTGGCGAAAATAAACTCAATGAAATTCAAAATGTTAGCAAGGGAAATGATGAAATTTCTCAAGTAGCAACAGCCTTTTATGAGTCTATTTTAAGAATTCAAAAACTAAACACTTCAAGGCAGTTTTTCTTAAGAAATATTATGCATGAGCTAAAAACCCCCATTACTAAAGGTTTAATTACTTTAGAAATGCTTGAAGATAGCAAATATAAAGAAAGATTAGTGGGTGCTTTTAATCGTTTAGAGATTTTGATTAATGAATTTGCAGCCATTGAGCAAATTACTTCGGGTGCTGGTTTGATTAATTTAAAAAAATACAATATCTTAGATCTTTTAGATGAAGCTAAAGATATAGCTATGAGTGATGATGAAAAGGTAAAAATTAGTATAAAAGAAAGTTTTAGTGTCAATGTAGATTTTAAACTTTTTACCACTGCAATGAAAAACATGATAGATAATGCGACAAAATACTCTGATGAAAATTGCGTTACTATAGAAATAACTAAAGATTATCTTTGCTTTAAAAACAAAGGAAAAGCCTTAGATAAAGACTTGAAATACTATACTCAAGCCTTTACGCAAGGCAAGAAAAATAAAGATAGTTTTGGACTTGGATTATACATTGTTAAGACTATTTTAGATTCTCATAAACTTACTCTTTATTATGAATATAAAGATGGTGTTAATCATTTTTATTTTAATGATATACAAAATATAATTTTAAACTAGGAAATTCATGCCCTTATCGCGTTTAAATGAAGAACAATATAAAGCCGCTAGTGCTCCTTTTGGACACAATCTAATTATAGCAAGTGCAGGCACGGGTAAAACTTCAACTATAGTTGCAAGAATAGCCTTTTTACTTCAAAATGGTATAAAGCCTGAAAAAATTATGCTTCTAACCTTTACAAACAAAGCTAGTAAAGAGATGATTGAAAGACTTAGTAGGTATTTTGATAAAAGCATTACTTCAAAAATCACAGCAGGAACCTTTCATAGTACTGCTTATTCTCTACTTAAAGAGTTAAATCACGATATTATTTTAAAACCTGCGAGTGAGCTTAAAATTCTTTTGCGTTCTATTTTTGAAAAACGCACTTTTCATCATCTAAGCGATACTAAACCTTATATGCCAAGCTATTTGTATGATGTGTATTCTTTATTTCAAAATACTAATGCAAACTTAGATGAATTTTATAATTGGTTTTGTCAAAATTATGATGAACAAGCTGTTTATGCTGAAATTTATGAAGATATTTTAAAAGAATACGAAGAAGAAAAAATGCGTTTTAACTATGTGGATTTTAATGATTTATTGATCAAATTAAAACATATTTTAGCTTCACATCATTTTGAATTTGATGAGATTTTAGTAGATGAATATCAAGATACTAACACCTTGCAAGGCTCGTTAATTGATGCTTTTAAAAGTAAAAGTTTGTTTTGTGTGGGTGATTATGATCAAAGTATTTATGCTTTTAATGGGGCTGATATTTCTATTATAGGAAGTTTTAAAGATAGATTTGTCGATGCAAATATTTTTACTTTAAATAAAAACTATCGTTCTAGTAAAAATATACTTGCGTTAGCTAATAAGGTTATTTTAAACAATGAAAGATTATATCCTAAAGAATTAATTGTAACTAGAGAAGGAGATTTTAAAGCGCCAAGTTTGCTAACTTTTAATGAATTATTTGATCAATACTCTACCATAGCAAAAATAATCTTACAAAGCGGGGTTAATCTTGATGAAATTGCTGTGATTTTTAGAAACAATTCTAGTGCAGATGGAGTAGAAGTAGCCTTAAGAGAACTTGGCATAGCAAGCAAAAGAAAAGGTGGAGGAAGTTTTTTTGAAAGCTTGGAAGTTAAAAACTTTTGCTCTATGCTTGCAATCGTGCTTAATCCAAAAGATATCATGGCTTTTATACATTTACTTGAATACACCAAAGGAGTTGGTGGGGTTTTGGCAAAAGATATTTTTGATGCTTTATTAAAATTAGGACATTCTAGTTTAATTAAAGGCTTTTTAAATCCTGATAGTAGTGTGAATTTAAAAAAATACAAAAAACAAAGTTACCAACTAGGACTTTTTGATGATATTGAGGAGCTAGCCTCGCCTTCAAGATTTAACTTAGAAAGTGAATTTAACACCCACCCTATTTTAAGCTTACCCAAAATCAACGAGTTTTGTGCAAAAAATCTTGAAAAAATTTATCTTTTTATTAAAAAAGCAAGTGAATGTAAAATCTCAACTCAGCTTGTAGATTTGATTTTAGAAAATGATTATTTTAAAGAAATTTGTGATATTTTGGCAACTAAAAGAGCGACTAATAAAAATTCCAATGTTGATTTAAATAAAAAAAATGAAATTTTAGAAAAAATCAACGCGAAAATGTTTGTATTAAAAGAACTTGCTAAAAATTATAGTGATAATTATAAATACTATAACTTTCTTACTCTTGGTGCTAGTGAAATGAGTAGTGGTAGCGGGGTTAATCTTTTAAGTATACATGCAAGTAAGGGGCTTGAGTTTGAACTTGTATTTATAATTGATCTTGCACAAGGAAGATTTCCCAACCAAAAACTCATGAGCATGGGCGGAAGTTTAGAAGAAGAAAGAAGGCTTTTTTATGTAGCTGTAACTAGAGCTAAAGATACTTTATACTTAAGCTATGCAAAATATGATAAGATTAAAAAAAGCAATTATCAACCCTCGTGTTTTCTAATCGAAGCAGGTATGTGCAAAGAAGAATAAAAATAAGACTTTATTAATCTTTTTATATTATGATTAATAAAAATCATTCAAGGAGAAAAAATGAATAGTGTATTATTCAAAGGAAATAAAGTAAATTTAAAAGGAAACAACATCCAAATTGGCGACATGGCTCCAAATATCACTTTAAAAGCCAAAGATCTTTCAGGTGTTGAAATTGCTCCAAAAGGTAAAACTCAAATTATTATCAGCGTACCAAGCCTTGATACTCCAGTATGTGCAACTGAAGCTAGAGAATTTAATAAAAAAGCAGCAGCAAGTGGTGTAGAAGTAATCGTAGTTAGTATGGACTTACCATTTGCTATGGGTCGTTTTTGCTCAACTGAAGGTATAGATAATTTAACTGTTGCGAGTGATTTTGTTTCTAAAGAATTTGGTGAAAAATATGGTGTTTTAATGGCTGATGGTCCACTTGAGGGAATTTTAGCTAGAGCAGTGTTTGTAATTAAAGATGGTGTAGTTGCTTATAAAGAATTAGTAAATGAAGTAACAGAACTTCCTAATATGCAAGCTTTAGAAAATTTCTTTAGTCAAAGTTGTGGATGTGGTGGTTGTGGTTGCCACTAAATTTTAAAAGCCTGCAAAAGGCTTTTAAATCTAACTGCAAAAATACTTAAAAACAATATTAGCAATTAACCTTTTCTAATTTTGGAGCAATAACAAATCTACAATAAGCTTGGCTAGGATTATTTTTAAAATATTTTTGATGATAGTTTTCAGCCTTATAAAATTTTTCTAGTTTTAAAACTTGTGCAACTATGTCTTTAGTGTAATATTTTTGTGCTTTTTGTAAAAAATTGCTAATAATTTTTAACTCCTCATTAGTTTGATAAAAAATAACTGATCTATATTGTATCCCCTCATCAGCTCCTTGTTTATCTAAGCTTGTTGGATCGTGCATTTTGAGAAAAATTTCTAAGATTTTTTCTAATGAAATTTGTTTTTCATCATAAATTATCTTAGCTACTTCTATATTCCCATCACCATTTACCACGCTTTCATAACTTGGATTTGGCTTACCACCGCTATAACCTACTTCTGTATAAACTACGCCTTTGATTTCATCAAACACAGCTTGAGTACACCAAAAACAACCCGCACCTAAGATAATTTCCTTATTTGTCATTATTTTCCAAATCCTCATTTTCTTTTAAAACAAGTTGCATAAGATAAAGTTCTTCTCCATCTATGATTTTTAAATCTTTATCTTCGCATTTTGGACACCAAAAGATATTATTTTCAAGTACTCCACTAAAATGGCATTTTTGACACTCAACTACTACTTCTTGAATATGCATAATAAATTTAGCATTCTTACACAAAGGACTATTTTCTTTAAAAGTTTCAAAGCTTCTTTGTAAAAGTGGAGGTTCAACCCCACTTAAACGCCCTATTTTAACATGCACTTCTTCAATAATTTTTCCTTGAGCATATTCTTCGCAAAGCTCTAGCAAAGATTCTGTAATACTTAACTCATGCATTAGCAAATTCTTGGCAAAAGTTCGCCTTTTGGAGCTTCTAAAATACGTTTTGCTCCATAAGCATTTTCTAAAACCACTCTTGCTTTTTTATTAGCTGTGATTTTACCTATAATGGCTGCATTAGCATTAAATTGTTTTAAAATTTCTAATGCTTTTTGCTCATCTTTTTTATCTACACAAATAATAAAAGTTCCTTCATTTGCAAGCTCATAAGGCTCATACCCAAAAAGCTCACAAACCCCTAAAACTTCATCACAAACTGGTATTTTTTCTTCATATATTAAAAGCTCTAAATTGCTTAATTTGGACCATTCATTTAAAACCGCACTAAGTCCACCACGCGTAGCATCACGCATTGCTTTTATGGAAATATCTGCATTTAAAAGTGCTAAAACTTCATCTTTTAAGCTTTTGCAATCACTTTGGATATTTGCCTCTAAATTATTTCTTTCAACCAAAACCGCACAACCATGAGCTCCAATATCCCTTGAAACTAAGATACCACAACCACTTTTTAAGTCTTTGGTGTTGATTTTTTGTATATTTTTACCTATACATGAAGTATTAATATATATTTCATCGCCTTTATTTTTAGGAACAACTTTAGTATCCCCACAAACTAGTTTTACTTCTGCTTTATCGCATTCTTCTTTTATAGATTTTAGTATGATTTTTAACTTTTCTAGCTCAAAACCCTCTTCTAAAATTAAAGCTAATGATAAATATAGTGGTTTTGCTCCCACCATTAATACATCATTTACGCTACCACAAACTGCTAATTTTCCTATATTTATATCTTTTAAAAAGATAGGATTTAATACAAAAGAATCAGTACTAAAAGCCAAATCATCTAAAATAGCAGCGTCATTTGCTTCTTTTAAAACATCATTTTCAAAAATAGAAAAAATTTCACTTATCAAAGCATTCATTTCTTCGCCACCGCCACCATGGGCTAAAGTAATTTGCTTCATTTTATGCCTTATCTTGATAGTATTTATAATAAGCCGCACAAGCTCCTTCACTAGAAACCATACAGCTACCTATGGGATTTTTTGGAGTGCAAGCTTTTGCAAACACCTTACAATCGTAAGGCTTAGCTAAGCCTCTTAAAATTTGACCACAAATGCAAGCTTTGCTTTCATCTTTACTTTGTACTTTACAATCAAACACTTTGCTAGCATCTAAGTGTGCAAATTCATCTTTTAGACAAAGTCCGCCATTTACAATCACTCCAAGACCTCTAAATTCAAAATCACAAGGTTTAAAGTATTTTTCCACTAAAGCCTTAGCTTTTAAATTTCCTTCTTTGCTAACTACTCTGTGATATTCATTATAAACTTCAAAAGTATTTGCATTCATTTGCTCTACTATATTTAACACACTAAGCATTATATCAACTGGCTCAAAACCACTCACTGCTATAGGAGTTTTGTATTTTTTAGCAATAGGTTCATAAATATTTGATCCTGTGATAACGCTTACATGGGAAGGTCCTAAAAAGGCGTCAATTTTTACATTTTCATCTTGCATGATAGCTTCTACCGCGGGTGGAACCAAAACATGATTAATATGAAAAAATAAATTTTTTAAATTTAAAGCTATACCTTTTTCTATAATCACCCCACTCATAGGTGTAGTTGTCTCAAAACCTATGGTAAAAAAGATTATATTTTTTTCAGGGTTTTTTAAAGCTATATCTATCACATCCAAAGGTGTATAAAGTGCTCTAATATCAGCCCCTTTAGCTCTAAGATCAATTAAGCTTTCATAACTTCCTGGCACTTTAAGCATATCGCCTAATACGCAAAAGATAGTATTTGGCATACTTGCAAGCTTTAAAGCCACATCAATACGCTCTCTTGGCATAACACACACAGGACAGCCTGGGCCATGAACAAAATTAATTTCTTTTGGCAATAAATCAGGCAAACCAAATTTCATAATACTATGCGTATGTCCACCACAAATTTCCATGATGTTAATAGGCTTAGTAATTTTAGAAGTAATAAGTTCTTTTAGGGTTAAAATTCTTTCTTTATCTCTAAAATCATTAATTAAATCCATTTTTTAGCCCCATATCGCCTTCATTTTCATCGATTTGTCCATTTTGCATTTTCTCTGCTATATCAGCATAAATTTTTAAACTCTCTTGTGCAGCTTGAGTGTCGATTTTCTCCATAGCAAAACCCACATGTATAAGCACATAATCGCCTACTTTTAAAGGCTCACTTATTAAATCCAAACTTACTCTTCTTTTAACCCCTAAAGTTTCTACTATGGCTGAATTTAGCTCATCAATTTCTAAAATTTTAGAAGGTATAGAAAGACACATTAGTTAAGCTCCTTTTTCATTTTTAGATAATTTATCCAAAGATCAAATCCTGTTTTTGTTTTACTATCTAAAATCATAATATCTATTTTAGGATTTAGCCTTTTAGCTGCCATAGAAGCTGCTTTGAAATCAAAGTCAAAATGTTGAGCCAAATCGGCTTTAGTAATGACTAATAAATCAGCCTTTCTAAACATCACTGGATATTTTTCCACCTTATCGCTACCTTCTGTTACTGAAAGTAAAACTACATTTAAATGTTCACCCAAATCATAACTTGCAGGACATACCAAATTTCCCACATTTTCAACAAAAACTATATCGAGTTCGCTAAGTTTAAAATGATGTAAAGCTTCATGCACCATAAAAGCATCTAAATGACAAGTTTGTCCTGTAGTAATTTGATGAGCTAAACCTCCTGCTTTAATAATGCGATTTGCATCATTATTGGTTTCTAAATCTCCTTCAACCACAGCTATTTTTAAATCATCTTTTAAAGTTTTTATAGTTTCTTCTAAAAGCGTTGTTTTGCCGCTTCCTGGGGAACTCATTAGATTAATACAAAGAGTATTATACTCATTAAAATGCTCTCTATTATGAGCTGCTTGATGATCATTTTTTGATAAAATTTTACTAATAACATTAATAGTTTTTTCATCTTTTAAAACTGGATTTTCATGATGGTGATCATGATGATGTTCATGTCCATTAATAGAACAGCCGCAATCTTTACACATAATCTTTCCTTTATATTTTTATTTTATTGTATATAAAAAAGTATTAAAAAAATATGAGTTTTATTAAGTTTTTAAAGATAAATAATGCACAAGTTGCCCAAGTGCAATAGAACTATCATTACAAGGAAATTGTAAAGAAGTTTTATAAGCAAAATTTTTTCGATCTAAAATTTCAAGCAAGGTTTTATTTTGAAATACCCCACCACATAAAAGCACTTCTTCTTTAAAATCTTTTGAATATTCTATAATTAAATTTGCAATGCCATTAAGCAAACCTGTGCTAATTTTAACTTTATCTTTATCTTCTAAAGCTTGCAAAAAAGCATTTTTAAAACAAATTTCTTTTTCTTTGATGTTAAATTTGTAACTATAATCAAGATTTTTATCATAATATTTTTCCATCAAAAGCCCAGTTTGTGCTTCATAATCAAGCTTTTGTATATCAAAAGCAAAAGCGCCAAAAGCATCGATAATCCTACCAAGAGAACTCGTATATAAAGAGCTTTGAGTGTGAATTTTTTTAAGATTATTTAATTTTACTTGAGAAAATTTAGCTAAAAACTCGCTAGCTTTGCTTTCTAAATTAAAATCAAAAATTAAAGCTAAAGCTAAATTTGCGATATTTTTAATATCTGCATTAATTAGTTTGAAATTTTTAAAATGATTTAGCCTTTCATAGCTTTTTAAACTCGCTCTAAAAATCTCCCCACCCCAAATTTTTCCATCATCTCCATAACCTGTTCCATCAAAAACAAAGGCTAAAACATTATTTTTGTAAATTTTGTGTTCAAATAAACAAGCACACAAATGTGCATAGTGATGTTGCACGCGAAAATTTTTATAATCTCTAAATTCTTTTACATAGTTAAATTGTGGGTGCTTATCGCTTAAAATATGATCAAAATTTAGTTTATAAGAGTTTTGAAAGAAAGTTAAAATTTTAAAAAATCTCTCTTGTATGTCTAAACTTTTCATATCGCCTATATAAGGAGAAATGAAAATTTGATTTTTAAAAAAACATGCAAATTCGTTTTTTAACTCACTTCCTAGAGCTAGAATATTTTCTTTTGTATTAAAAATATCTGCTGTATTGATATAAAGTGGGTTAAGACCCCTTGAAGTCCTTAAAAACATAGTTTTTTCGCTAATAACTTGAGCAATGCTATCATCGCTTGAATTGTGTATTACTCTATCATAATCAAGATAAAAATCAAACACATCACTAAGTTGCTCTAAAAGTTTTGTTTCTTCATAAATAATGCTTTGTGAACTTAAATTAGCACTTGTTGCAATGATAGGTTTTTTAAAATGTTCAAAAAGCATTAAATGCATTCCCATATAAGCTAACATAATACCTATTTTATTGGTATCTGGTGCTAAGCTTTTATGGATATTTTTGCTATTTAAAATAACTATGGGTTTTAAATTTGAAGTTAAAAGTTTTGCTTCAGCTTTATTAATAAAAGCTAATTCTTGAGCCATTTTAAGATCTTTTACCATGATAGCAAAAGGCTTTTTAGGGCGATTTTTGCGTATTCTAAGTTCATTTATAGCATTTTTATTTGTACTATCACAAATTAAATGAAACCCACCCATACCTTTAAAAGCTACGATTTTACCTTCTTCTAAAAGCTTTGCAAGCAAGATAAAAGCTTTTTCATCTTTGGCTAAAATATTTTGATTTTTATCTTTTAAAAAAATAGTAATTTTACATTTTGGGCATGAGAGTGGTTGGGCATGAAAACGACGATTAGTAGGATCTTCATACTCGCTTTGACAAAAAGAACACATTTTAAACTCATCCATAGTCGTATTAACTCTATCATATGGGAGTTTTTTTATAATAGAAAATCTTGGTCCACAATTTGTACAAGTGATGAATGGATATTTAAATCGCGGATTTTTCTCATCGTAAAATTCATTATAGCAATCCTCACAAAGAGCAAAATCACTTAAAATCGGGCTAAATTTTTCACTATCTTGTGAAGTACTTATGATAAATTCATTATAAGTTTTTTGAAGTTTTTTATAAGAAAAGCTAAAATCATCTATCCTAGCTAAAGGTGGTAAATTAGCAAAAAGTTTTTCTTTAAAAATTTTTAAATCATCATTGCCACACTCAAGGATTATAACAACACCTAAGCTATTATTATAAACTTCACCTTTTAAATTAAGCTCTTTAGCTATGTTAAAAACAAAAGGACGAAAGCCAACGCCTTGCACTAGTCCTTTAATATGAATTTCATATCCAAAGTGGGACATCACTTAACTTAAAAAATGGTATGTGTTTAAATACATTTTTACTAAGGCTTTTATGCTCAAACAAGCTCCCACTAAGCACGGCACAATCAACTTGTTCTTTAGTCCTTAAATCATCAAATAAATCCCTTAAAAAATACGCCAAACTCTCAACAACACCTAAGGCTATGATTTGATTTTCTACTCCAGCAAGCTTAAAACTCATCACACTTCTTAAGGTTTTAGTGTAATCAAATTCTTTTTGCTCATTAAGCTTAAAGTCTATCCTAACACCTTTTGCCATTTTACTCTCATCTGCTAAGGCCAAAAGCGCTAATGCTGCTTTTTTCTCGTCTTCATCAAGCTCTAAAATCATCCCTACCATGCCAAAAAGATTAAAAAAATTATTAGCCATATTTAGTTCTTTTCGCACAAGAATAAATTCTTTTTCATAATTAGCTAATAATCTCTTAGCAACATCATCTTGACTTATAGTTTCATAAAACTCATCAAAGCTTTTTGGTAAGCAAAGTTTTAAAAGATTTAGCTCTTTATCAAGTAAGATAATATCATCATTTCTTTTGCTAAGTTCTAAAAGCAAAGGCTTTTTGTCTTTAAAATCAGACAATATACAAGAAATTCTTGCGAAATTTTTATCCTCTTTTTGAAAAATCAAATTTTTAAACTCGGGTAAAATATAATCATAACCCCTACAAACTACTAGTTCATTTTCGATTAAAGCTACTTCAAAATCATCTTCAAAATGTTCTAGCTTTTTAAAATTTAAAAACTTAATTCCTTCTTTTTCAAGTTCAAAACATAAAGCAAACAAGAAAAGATTATCATATATTTTTATTTTAAAATATTCATGATTTAATTGATGATTTTGTCTAAAAATAGCATTAAATTTAAGCTTCATTAGAGGCTTTTCAACCCCTGCTAAGATTTTAAATTGCTCGTTATTGCAAGAAAAAAATGCATTGATATGTTTTGGGTCACAAGGTATTAAAAAATCATCCAATGCTTCATTAAAAATTTCAAAAGCATATATTCCTTTTGGACTTTTAAAATGCATTTTTTCTTTGTTTTTTAATTTTTCCAAGGCTTTTTTTAAATTATCGTAGAAATTTTCTTTAGTGATTTTTATAAATTCTTCTTCTATTTTAAATTCTTCTTCTACAAAAATACCCCATTCATTTTCTAAAAGCTCGCCATTAGTATAAGCATTTGCATTAAGTCTTGTTAAAAAACTTCTTTGAGTAAAAGCTTTTTCTTTTTTTATAGGTGTAAAATCTTCTTCTATAACTTTTAAGTCAAATTTGTTTAAAAAAACACTATGGCTGATATTTTCTAAATTAGAACAAAAGGCTTGAATTTCATCTTTTTCGCCTTTAATCTTAATGATGATTTTTTCATCTTTTTGCTCATAATCATACACATAATCTTTAGCATAATAAGCTAACAAATACTCAAAAATATCATTTTTAGATTTATAATCAAAAGTAATTTCTAAAAGCAAGTTTAAAACCTTAAAATTAAATTTTTAAAAATATAAATATAACAATTTTAATTCTAAGGAAAGCTTAAAAAATAAGACTTTTTAGAAAAACTTCTCTTGCTTTATAATCAGGCATAAATTTATATAAAAAATCATAAAATTCTTTTTGATGATGTGGGTAGATTAAATGTGTAAGTTCATGCAAAATCACATATTCTATAGCTTTTATAGGTTTTTGCATGAGTTTTAAATTTAAGTTTATGTATGCTTTTTGATGATTACAAGAACCCCATCTTGAGATCATTTCTTTAATGCAAATTCTTTGCACTTTTCTCTTGTGGATAAATTGCCATTTTTTTATAAAATACTCAAAAATCACTCTAGCACTACGCCTCAAGAAAAGATCTAAGGCTTTTTGATTTTTTGCAAAAATTTTATCTTTTTTTATAAGAATTTTTTTATGATTTTCGTTAAAAACTAGCTTGTATTTTTTACCTAAAAAATACAATTCATCACTTGCTAAAACTACTCTTTTTAAAGAAAGTTCTTTTTCTTTGGCTCTAATCCAACTTTCATTTTTTTCTAAAAATCTTAAAACATCTCTTTGCTCATAATATAGCGGTATACTAAGCTTGAAAGTTAAATCCCTATCTACCCTAAGTCTTAGATATTTAAGTTTTTTCTTTTCAAAAACAAAACGAAATTCTTTAAATTCTAAAATTCCTTTTATACTAGTGCTTTGCCTTGCCATTTTTTACTTTTCCATCTATATGAATTTACTATACCGCGTAAAAACTCATCTGCACAAAAACCTATCCAAACTCCCAAAATTCCAAGTCCAGCATAAAAACAAAGCACATAACCAACCGGTAAAGAAACCCCAAGCATAAACACCACTCCACTTAAAAATGGAAATCTCGCATCACCACTTGCTCTTAGCGAATTCACCATGACTATATTAAAAGTTCTTGAGATTTCTAAGAAAATTGAAAGAGTAAAAAGTGGTATCATAAGCTCTTTTAAACTTTCTTCAAGCTTTACCACACCCATAGTAAAATCTTGCAAAACATAATTAAGCAAAGCTACAAAAGCACTTGCTACCACGCTAAAATATAAAGCTATCCAAGTATGCTTATAGGCTACATTTAAGTATTTTGCGCCGACTAATTTACCTATGATAATTTCATTTGCCACGCTTATAGCTTGCCCTACTAGCATGATAAGTAAAGAAATTTGAAAATAAATCGTTTGAACGCTTAAATTTTCTTTACCCAAGCTTGCTACAAAAGCAAAAGCTATGGTGTATTGTATAAACCATATCAAATGCTCTCCTGCTGCAAAACCACCAATGTTAAAAATCTTTTTAAGTACCACTTTTTCAAGACTTATCATCTCTTTAATTTTAAGATGAATTTTGAGTTTAAAACTAAGTATTGCTACAAGCATACCAAAGGCGACCAAACGCCCAAGTATATTACTAAGCCCTACTCCAAAAAGCTCTAGTTTGGTAAAATGTAATACATAAAAATTTCCTATAAATATCACAATATTCATCAATAAGGTAGTAAACATAACCCAATAAGCCATATTATACACCCTAATAATAGCAGCTAAAACTATACCCATAGCGTCAAAAAACAAACAAATTCCAAGCATGTGCAAGTAAATTTCACTATTCTTTAAAAGCTCATTTGGAATTTGTAAAAGATAAAGCAAAAACTCTCCATGCCATAAAATCAAACTTCCGCACACAAAACCAAGCAAAGCATTTAAAAATAAACTTTGATGAATTGCCTTTCTTGCTAGAGTGTAATCTTTAGCTCCTAAAGCTTGAGCGATCACTACACTACAACCCACACTTAAAAAACTAAAAATAATGATAAATAAATCTGCTACTTGATTACCCGCACCCATGGCTCCAACTAAAAAGTTAGAATACTGCGAAACCATCACGGTGTTGATAATCAAAGAAAAATATCTTAAAAACATTTCAAGCAATATAGGCATACTAAGATGTTTGAGTGAAAGTTGTTTGCTTGCCATAAATACTCTTTTTGATAATAATCTTTTGAAAGTAAAAAGTAATTTTACTTAAAAATTACTTTTTATAAGCTTTATAATATTTCTAAAACAAATTTATCATTTTCATCTTTAAAGGTAAAAACTTTATTTTTACAAGGATAAGATATACTATCTTTTTTCATACTAAATGTTTTATCTTTTAATTTTTCAAGCATAATAGGTAATTCTTTATTAAATAATGCCTTATCAGGAATTCCACACCCATGAGTTAAATTTTTAATAAATTTGCCATCTATATCTTTTTCATCTATTAGATGAAAATCTACTTCATAGTTTAAGGCTTTATATGTTTGAATTAATTGTATTTTATATTCTATTGGAGTTGCAGGATCTTTGGCGCTATGATAACTTGTATAAATAATATTTTTATTCTTTTGAGCTTGTAAGATCAAATGATCTTTATTAAGTAAAGCTCTAATTAAATAATTTTCATCAGCAAAATAATAAGGTGAGTTTGGGTTTTTGCGTGTCCAATATGATTTTAAAATACCATACAATATAACATTTGGAGTTTCTAAAACATGGTCATATCCGTTAATATCTCTTCCTATGATGTAATGTAAAGGTAATATTCCAGCACTAGAATTATCTATCACTCCATCTACATACCAAGGAGCTATTTTAGCGCACATTAGCGCTAAATAACCTCCATATGATCCTCCCCCGTAAATTTTAGGTAAAGATTTAAATTGAGGATAATTTTTTATTATATCTTTTAAGGCATTGATATGATCGATAGCAGGCATAATTCCATAATTATTATATTCATTATTAGGCGGGATAAAAGAGCGTGAAAGACTAACTTTATAATCTATATCTAATAACTTTTTTTCTTTTAAGCTACTAATAGTTTGATGCAAAAACTCATAATGAATTGATGCTGTTGAGCAATCTAATTTACTTGTTTGAATTTTGAAATTTTCTAAAATGTTTTTTAAGTGTACTAAATCTTCTTCTGTAAATGTAATAGCTGCACTATATTTTTCTACATCTGATCTCCTTTGACAAAAACAATGATACAAAACGCTTACAGCTACAACATTATATTTTTGAGCCAAAAACTTCCTATTAAAATCAACAAAAGTCATATGAGCATTAGCTCCATATCCACCTATGATAAAAACAATAGCTTCCATTTGCTTACTATCATCATAAGTAATTCTATATTCTAATTTACTTTCTCTTTTTATATTTAATTCTACATCATCACAAGAGTCTATAAAATAAGTTTGATTTATGAGCATGTTAAGCCTTTTAGAAATTTTGATTAATTATATCATCAAAATTTCTAAATAAATAAAAATTATCCAAAAGCTCCATTTAAATAAGCTTTTGTTTTTTCTTCTTTAGGATTTTCAAAAAATTCCTTGCTCTCTCCAAATTCTACAAGTTCGCCTAGATGAAAAAATGCAGTATAATCAGCCACGCGCTTACCTTGTTGCATGTTATGCGTTACCATGATCATAGAAAGATTATGACTTAATTCTTTAATAAGCTCTTCTATAACGCTTGAAGATATGGGATCAAGCGCTGAAGTTGGTTCATCTAAAAGTAATAATTTTGGCTTTATGGCCAAAGCTCTTGCAATACAAAGGCGTTGTTGCTGACCACCTGAAAGTGCTAGAGCATTTTGTTTTAGTTTATCCTTTACCTCCTCAAAAAGCCCTACTTTTTTAAGACAATCTTCCACCAAAGCATCTTCTTCATCTTTGTTTTTGATCATCCCATGGAGTTTTGGAGCATAAGAAATATTATCATAAATGCTTTTTACAAAAACATTAGGTTGTTGAAATACCATTCCAACTTTTTTTCTAAGCACGACTAAATCTTGATTTTTAACATCTTTTCCATCAATCTCAACAAGACCATCGATTTTTGCTATTTTGTCATTCATCCTATTAAAACAACGCAAAAATGTGGATTTTCCACAGCCTGAAGCACCTATTAAAGCTGTGATTTTATTTTTTTGAATTTCCATATTAATATCAAATAAAGCTTGTTTTTTACCATAAAATAAATTTAGATTTGTTGTTTTTGCTATCATTTTAATTTTCCTTGAAAATATCTTCTTAAAAGTATTGCTGCTAAATTTAAAATCACCAAAAGAGATAAAAGCACTATAATCCCTGCTGCTGTTCTTTCTAAAAATGCACGCTCTGGCATAGCTGACCATGAAAAAATTTGAGCAGGTAAAACACTTGTTGGTGCAAAAACACTATTTGCCACATCAGGTATAAAAGCTATCATACCTATAATCATCAAAGGTGCGGTTTCACCAATAGCTTGAGCTAAAGTTAAAATAGAACCTGTTAAAATCATAGGCATTGCCAAAGGTAGCATAATACCTTTTATCATTTGAATTTTAGTCATGCCTAAAGCATATGCTGCATTTTTCATATTAATATCCACACTTTTTAAGGCAGCTTTAGTTGAAACAATAATAATAGGTAAGCTCATAATAGCCAAAGTTAATCCTCCAACTAAAGCACTAGAACGAGGCATCCCAAAAAGATTAATAAACACCCCAAGTCCTAAAAGTCCAAATAAAATACTAGGAATACTTGCAAGGTTATTAATACACACTTCTATAAAATGCGTAAATACATTTTGCGGAGCAAATTCTTCTAAATAAATAGCTGCTCCAACTCCTATTGGGATACTTACAACCATACATACTATCATCACAAGTAAAGTTCCAACCACAGAAGCAAAGATTCCTGAATTTTCAGGTGATTTAGAATCTCCATTAAGGAAAAAATTTGTGTTAAAACTTAGTTTGATTTCTTGCTTTTGAACTAATTCATCAACTAAAGTTTTTTGTTCATCGCTTAGTTTATTGTAGTTTTTTTTCATATATTGATCAACTTCAGAATTTGCTAAAAGCCAAGATTTTTCTTTGATTTGACCTGTTCTTATTTTCCTTTGTTCAGCACGCGATAAAAGCTCATATGAAGGGCTATTTCTATCAGCCTGGGCATAAATGTAAGTTTGCTTAAAAGCTCCTATCCCAAGATACCCTACGCTTGATAAAAAAATACAAAGAAAAATAAGGTTTATATAAAGCCCCATTTTACAGAATCTTTTGAAATTTTTTGAAGCTTTTTTTCTTTGTTTAAAAAGTTTTTTCATAAATTTTTCCTTTTATGGAAGCGATTTATCAAATAAACGCTAAAAATATTAATGATTAATGTAATAATAAAAAGCACAAGCCCTAAAGAAAATGCACTTAAAGCTAAAGAACTATCAAAAGCTTGATCACCGCTTAATGCTTCTACTATTTTTACAGTCACTGTTGTCATATCTTCTAAAAAATTCATTGTTAAATTTGGACGCAATGAAGCAGCCATAACAACAATCATTGTTTCACCTAAAGCTCTTGAAAGTCCTAAAAGACAAGCTGCAACTATACCTGGCATTGCTTCTGGTAAAATTACTGCAAAAACAACTTCTTTTTTAGTCATACCTAAAGCATAAGCTCCGTTTATCCTTTTTAAACTTACAGCTTCAATGCAATCTTGTGAGAGTGAAGCCACTATAGGAACTATCATAATACCCATGATAAAACCTGCACCTAGGGCACTTTGAAAACTAGCTTCTATACCAAAAAGAGAAAAAAACCACACTATAAAAGGAGCTACAACTATGGCTGCGAAAAATCCAAAAACTACAGTAGGAATTCCTGCTATGATTTCTAAAATAGGTTTTAAATAGTTTTTAGATTTTTTACCTGCAAATACTCCAAGATAAATAGCACACATTACACCTAAAGGTAAGGCTGTTAGCATTGCTATTAATGAAATATAAAAAGTTCCCCAAAATAAACTCAAGGCACCAAAAACCCCATGCTTGCTACTTCCATCAGCACCTACAAATGCAGCATCTGCTGCCCACTGACTTGAGAATAAAAAAGTAAATACGCTTTCTTTTTGAAAAAATTTTAATGCCTCTATTAAAATAGTTAGCATAATAGCAAAGCTTACTACTACGCTAACAAAAGCACAAAGAAAAAGCGTTAATTTTATTATTTTTTCTTTTATCAATTTTTCATCCTAAAAATTAAAAAACTTTCCCTGCTTTAACAAGCTCATCAGTTAATAAACCTTTTTCTTCTATATGTTTTTGGATTTGTTTTAAAGTTTTTTCATCCAAAGGAACCAATCCTATTTTTTCTAATTCTGCTCCGCTTTTAGCTAAATCATCACTCATATAAATTTTTGCAAATTCAAATACTTCTGGATTTTTCTTAGCATTCATATATATAAACAAAGAACGAGCTAGTTTATATTTTCCTTCGGAAATATTTTTCTCATCAGCTTTTACACCATCAATATCAACTGCATTAATCTTATCATCATTGCTAGCCAAAAATCCGTATCCAAAAAGCCCAAAAGCTTCTTTATCAACAGAAAGTTTTGAAACAATTAAATTATCGTTTTCTCCACTTGGTATAAATGCTCCATCTTGGCGTATAGTTTTATATGCACCTTTATATTCAGGAATTTTTTTAGAAATATCTACCATTACAAGTTCTTCTATACTATCTCTTGTTCCTGAACTTGATGGAGGACCATAGATTGTAATTTTTCTATTTGGTAGATTTTTATTGATTTGTTGCCAATTTGTATAAGGATTTGGGACTAATTTTCCATCTTGTGGAATTTCTTTGGCCAAAGCTAAAAATAACTCATGTAAGCTTATATTTAATGGAGCATTGATTTTATTTTGAGCTAAAACTATGCCATCATAACCTATCATAATCCCGACTATATCACTCACACCTGATTTTTTACAAGTTTCAAATTCACTTGGCTTGATTGCTCTTGAAGCATTAGAAATATCAGTAATTCCCTCGCAAAACACTTTAAAACCACCACCTGTGCCAAGACTTTCAACTATAGGTGTTTTTGTATTTTTTATAGAAGCATACTCTTCAGCAACAAAAGAAGTAAAAGGATAGACAGTAGATGAACCTGCTATTTTTAATTCTGCTGCGTTTAGACTAACAAAGGTAGCCACACTTAAAGCCAAAAGTTTTTTCATTTTTTCTCCTTGTTTTAAAAAAGTAATGAAAATTTAAAAAAACTTGGAAACATTTTGGATACATGTATTTTTTGATATAATTTTATATGCTAAATGTTATTTTGATAGAAGATGATAAAGATTTAAATGAGTTAATTAGTTTAAGACTTAGTCAAGAAAATATAAAAATTTATAATTATTTTGATTTTTTTGACTTAGAAACCTTTCTAGATACAAATGAAATAGACTTAATCATCATGGATAGAAATTTACCAAGTGGCGATAGTGTAGAGATGATAAAACAATTAAGAAAAAAAGGTTATATGGAGCCTGTGATTTTTCTTAGCGCAAAGACTTTACAAAAAGATATTTTAGAAGGTTTTGAGCAAGGCTGTGATGATTATATATGCAAACCTTTTGATTTTAATGAACTTTTATTTAGAATCAAAGCCGTAACTAAAAGAAATAAAACTCCAAAAGAACAAATTTCTTATCAAGATTTTACTTTATATATAGAAGAAAGAAAATTAATTTATCAAACAAATACATTTGAAAATTTATCAACCCTAGATGTAGAATTACTCAAGTGTTTTTTTAATCACAAAAATCAACTTCTAAGCCGTCAATTTTTAAGTGAGCAGGTATGGAAAAATGACACAACAAGCGATAAGACAATCAATACGGCTATTTTAAGATTAAAACAAAAAATTCCACAAATTAAAGAAAATATCATTTCAGTGCGCTCGGTGGGTTATAAATTGTGTTAAAAATCAGAAATTTTTTTGCTTTATTTTTTATATGTTTTTGTATATTTTTTATAGGATTGTTTTATTTTGTTAATGAGCAATATATAAACAACACTATAAAAAGCACTTATGAGCAAAAATTAAAAACCTTGAATGATACATTAAAATTTAGCATTATAAAAACACTCAATACAAACAACATTCAAGAATTTTCTCAACAAACAAGAGCAGATTTTATCATCAAAAAAGATGGAAAAACCATCTCATCTTTAGATGATTTTGATTTTTTTAAAAATCAATTTAACGCAGATTTTACACATGAATTTTTTAATAATAAAGAAATTTATTATAAAGCTTATCAATATGAAGGATATAAATACATCATCATTGTTTATCCAAAAATAAATGCAAAAATACAAGATTTTTGGATAAAAAATATTTTGATTTTTTTGCTTTTTTTAGCAGTATTAACTGCAATATATATTTTTATATTTAACTTTTTTAAAAAATACTTTCAAGAATTACTTTTGTTTATTAAAAATATAAAGAGTCAATCAGAATTTCATTTTACAAAGAACTTTTTTTATGATTTAAATTCTTTAAATTTAAGATTATTAAAAATAAAAAAATTATTTTATGAGAAAGAATTACAAAATAAAAAACAAGCCAAAAAAATTAAAATGAAAAACACTCAACTTTCAAATTTAATCAGTGCTATTTCACATGAGTTAAAAAATCCTTTAAGTGTTATAAATTTAAGTTTGCAATCTTTAGAAAAAGAACATAATGATGAAACTATGAGAAAATTTATGCTTGAAAAAATTCACAAGCAAAGCGTAAAAATCAACCAACTAACACACAAACTAAATTTTGTTTTTAATTTAAATATCACATCTTTAAATAAAGAAAATTTTGATTTATATGCTTTAAGTAAAAATATTGTTGAAAATTTTAATGAAAGCAGGATTAAAATTCAAGGAGAGCAAACTTTCATAAAAGCAGATTCTTTTCTCATTGAGCAAGTTATTATTAATCTCATTAGCAATGCACTAAAATATAGTCAAAAAGATATTTTTATTGAAGTTAAAAACCAAGAATTTACTATACAAGATCAAGGCATAGGCATAGAGGAAAAATACTTAAAATTAATCACAAAAAAATTTTATAAAATCAATACTAGCCAAAACAATTCTTTTGGACTAGGATTGTTTTTAGTTAAAAAAATACTCACTTTACACAAAAGTTCTTTAAAAATTCAATCTAACCCACAAAAAGGCAGTGTTTTTTCTTTTAGTATAAAAAATACAAAATAATTTTTTTATTATTAATATCTTTTTAATAAAACTATATTAATATAATAAAGCAATAACACTTAAAGGAGAGAAAATGCTTTCAAAAGAAGTAGTAGCTTTATTAAATGAGCAAATTAATAAAGAAATGTATGCAGCAAATTTGTATTTGAGTATGAGTTCATGGTGCTATGAGCATAGTTTTGATGGTGCAGGGGCGTTTTTGTTCGAGCATGCAAGAGAAGAAAGTGATCATGCTAGAAAACTCATCACTTATTTGAATGAAACTGATTCTAAAGTAGAATTAAAAGAAGTTAAAAAACCTGATAGTGATTTTAAATCATTGCTTGATGTATTTGAAAAAACTTTTGAGCATGAGCAAAGTATCACTGCTTCTATTAATAATCTTGTAGATTTTATGCTTTCAAGTAAAGATTATTCTACTTTTAATTTTCTACAATGGTATGTAAGCGAACAACACGAAGAGGAAGCGCTTTTTAGAGGTATAGTAGATAAAATCAAACTCATAAGCGATAATGGTAATGGCTTATACATGGTAGATCAATACATCAAAAGTCTGACTAATAAATAATTTTTAGCTTCCATAAATTTGGAAGCTAAATATCTTTTAATTTAAAAGAATTCTTGCAAAATAAAAGTAAATTTGCTAAAATACTTTTTATTTAAAAGGATTTTTATGCAAATGAATGAAATTACTGATAAATTAAAATTTATACTCCAAAAAGAAGGAATAAAAAACGCCAAAGATTCTGATGTAGCTAAGATGCTAAATATCAATCCTGATACCTTTTATAGTATGAAATTTAGAAATTCCATACCTTATAAACAAATACTTCATTTTTTAAATGAAAGAAATATCAATATCAATGCGTTTTTTTATGAAGATTCCCTTGAGAGTAATACTCTAACGCATGATCTAAACTATAATGTCTTAAAATATTATGATGTTAATGCTTCTATGGGAGGTGGAGCTTTAAATGATAATGTAAGTTTTTCAGAAGTGATTATAGATGAAAAACTAAGTGATTTTTTTGGCTCTAAAGATTGTGATATCATCCCATGTATAGGCGATAGCATGGAGCCTGAAATCAAAGATGATTCTTTGTGTTTAGTAGATAAAAGCAAAAGCTTTAAAGAAGGTGGAGTTTTTGCAGTAAATACCAGAGATGGTTTATTTATCAAACAAATTTTTAAAAGCAATAAAGGCGGAGTTTATTTACACTCTTTTAACCTAAGTTATGCGGATGTTCATTATCAAAATGGAGACTTTTTAATTGTAGGTAAGGTAGTAGGGACTATTAGTAGAATTTAATATTTAGCAAATAACTTCTTTTTCTATATGATAATTTTTATTATTTAAATTAATAAAAAGTTAATAAATTATATTTTTAAGTTAATTTTTATTAAAAAATAGTCAAAATTATGTTTTAAAAGTTAATAGATAATAAATAAGAGTGTTTTTATCTTTTAACAAAACTACATGAAAGGGAAGTTATGAAACATAAACTAGCTAAAGTTGCCACTTATGCTTGTTTAGCATTGGGCATTAGTTTGACTACACAAGCTTTTGCTTCTTCAGAGCCTAGAACCCTTGATGGTTATGTGGCTCAAGAAGATGCATTTTTTGATTATCTTTATAAAAATCACCCTATTTTTAAATATGAAAAAGAAGGGCGTTTGGTGGGTAAATTTACCCATAGTGATAGAACTGAAAATTGGGTTGTAAATCAAAATGGAGCTAAATTTGCTGCCGAGCATGATTTAAAACAAGCTTCTATTACTTATCGCTTGCCTTATGAATCTTTTTTGGATTTTCCAAACAAATTTGTGGGTCCAAAAAAATGTGGCGAATGCCATCCTGCTCAATATGCTTCTTGGGAGCGCTCTCGTCATGCAAAAACCGTGCGTTTTCCACATGAAATGGAAGAAGTTGGTGGAGCTGAAGGTTTGAAAAAACCTATGTATAATTCTCAAGCTACTATTTTACCCGATGGAATCTATCCAAATGATGTTTATGCTCTCATTGGAACACCAAGAACAAAATATGGTTTTATAGATAGATGGCTTGTGCGCGGAACTTACCATGTTGAAGATGGAAATTTGAGTGATTTAAGTGGTAAATTAACCGCCGGAGGTAATCAATTCTCAAGACTTTGGAGTGAGTTTTTAACCCCTGAAATGGCACAAAAAATAGCTGCATTTGCACCTGGTTTTCCTACTAAAATGGAAGATTTTGGAGGAAATGGCTCTCAAGTATGGGGAACAAACTCTTATGCTGCAACTTATAAAGAAAAAGCAGTTTTTCAACCTGCTACTGCATATTGTGAAACCTGTCATACTTTTAAATTTGATTTTAAGAGTAAGGAAGAATTTTACAAAGCACTAGGTAATCCAAAAGAACTTCAAAAACATACCATCTCAAAAGGTATTACTTGCGAGGAATGCCATGGGGCTGGAGCACATCTTTATGGAGCAAGAGGTGCAGGCATGCCATCAAATTGTGAAAGATGTCATCAAAGATTTTCATATAATGAAACCGATGCTAAAATCAATCCTAGAAAACCTTTCAACGCATATTTTAAATCAAGTTGTCCTGCGTGTGGAACAGAAGGTGCTCAAATGTATTCTTCAGCACACTACGATAAGGGTATGAGATGTAATACTTGTCATGATCCACATGAAGTAACTTTTAATGATTGGAAAAGCGGTTATACTAAAACAAAACTTAAAAAAACTTGCAAAGATTGTCATGAAACTCAAGCAAGCTTTTTCAAAAAAGGTGGAATTCACGCAAAAGATAACTGTACAGCTTGTCACATGCCAAATATGATGAGTTGCGAAAACTTTGGAGCGGTTCAAAACCCTGATAAAGGTGGATTTGATAATGTTAGAGCTTCACATATTTGGAATATCAAAGTAGATAAAACCGCAAAAACACTTAATCCACCAGAAGGTAAAGAAAGATCGCCTAAAGTTGGTGGTTGGACTATAGCTAGAGATGATGAAGGTAGATTTTTCCTTGATTTAATGTGGAGTTGTGGTAGAACTAGTTTTAGTGATATTAACCTAATGGGTCCTGGTGCAAGTGGTTGTCATAGTCCTGTACAATCAACCTTACCTGAAAAACTTCACTTTAGCAATCAAGAAATGATTTATGATAAAGTAATGCAGTGGCAAAACCCTGTTAAAGAAGGATATGAGAAAATTAGAAAAGGCATAGCAAATATTGATAAAACTTTTGCTGAAAAAAATAAACTTTCAATAGAGCAAAAATCAAAAGTATTAAGCCTAACTAATCAAGCTCAAGCCATAGCTGATAGACTAGAAAAAGATGGTTCTTGGGGTGTTCATGGACCTGCTTATTCTAAGAAAATCATAGAAGAAGCTTTAATTTATATCCAAGAAGCACAAAATATCCTAAATAGTAAATAAAAACAAAGGAAGAATGAAAAATTCTTCCTTAAAATAAGGAGCTAGTCTTGAAAAATTTAATTACTCGACTTTTTATTGTGCTTTTTACTCTTTTTATGCCATCAGGATTTATTTTTGCTGAGGCTAATGGAGAAATAGGCTCAATAGAAGGTGTAAAAAGCATTAGCTTAGCACAAGCTCAAGAAATGCTAGATCAAAACAATACTTATTTTTTTGATGTCAATTCAGAGCAAGATAGACAAGCTAATGGTTATATACCTAATTCCATATCAACCTATGTGGAAAATTGGCAAAATTTATTACCTAATGATAAAAATGCAAATTTAGTATTTTATGGTTTAAATCGTTTTAGATTTGAAGCTTCTCAAGCAGCTGCAGTTGCTATAGAACTTGGCTATAAAAACTCTGTTGTAATGCTTGATGGTATAGAATCATGGGTAACTTCAGGTAGAAAAGTTGAAAAAATAGACACAGTTAAATGGGAAAAAGCTAAAGAAATTATCGAATTTAAAGACACTATCCACTCAAGATTTAAATTTAGCAACACCCCATCTTGTCGTGATTGTCATGCTCAAAAAGGTAAAGGCATTAGAGCTGATATTGCAGCAAATAAAAACCTAATCAATCAAAAATGTGCAACTTGTCATGAAAAAGCAAGCAATGCTTTAGCAAAAAGCGCTCATGGGGTGCAAGAGTTCTTACCCGCTCAAGATATGCAAAAGAAAAAAGAAAAACCATCTTGTGCAACTTGTCACTCTATTCATATTACCCCAAAACATTCAGGAATTTATTCACAAAAACAATTAGTTGATCAAAAATGCACACAATGTCATAAACAAAAAAGTGCAACTTTTCATATGACTTTTCATGGTAAAGGTATGTTTTTAAGCACTCCAGGTGAAACTCCAAGTGTTGCTACTTGTTCTGATTGTCATGGAAAACATAATATTTTAAAATCAAGCGAAAGAAGCTCAACTCTCTCGCCAATTAACCGTGTTCAAACTTGCAAATCATGCCACCCAAATGCAAATGAAAATTTCGCAAATTGGATGGCACATGCTGATCATAGTGATGGCGAAAAATATCCTGGATTACATGGTGCTTATATATTCATGACTATTTTGGTCATTTCTGTATTTGTTTTCTTTGGAGCCCATACTATACTTTGGTGCTTGCGTTTAATTGCTATGCGTATAAAATATCCTAAAGAATGGAAAGAAGCAAGAAAAGCAGCACATGAAGATAAAGTAAGAGTAAGAAGATTTAGCACTTTTCATAGAATTCAGCATTTTTTTATGGCAGTTAGCTTTTTGGGTCTTGCATTCTCAGGCTTACCGCAAAAATTCTATGATTCAGCATGGGCTAAACCTATGATTGATTTAATGGGTGGAGATATCATTAACGCTGCAACCATACATCATATTTCAGCCATAGTAATGTTTGCAGTATTTTTCTCTCACATTGGAGAAATCATCATCGTAAATTGGAAACGCCGTGATGTAGCAAGGGATCCAATAACTGGCAAAATAAGCTTTATGAAAGTTTTAAAAGCTACTTTTGGGCCTGATTCTTTAATGCCAAATTGGCAAGATTTTAAAGATATGAAAGATCATTTTAAATGGTTCTTTGGTTTTGGACCAAGACCGCAATTTGACCGCTGGACTTATTGGGAAAAATTTGACTATCTAGCAGTATTTTGGGGTATGTTTATCATTGGTATTTCAGGGCTTATTTTATGGTTTCCTACTTTCTTTGGTAAATTTTTACCAGGTGAAGCAATCAACTTAGCAACCCTACTTCACTCTGATGAAGCTTTACTTGCTACAGGATTTATTTTTTGCAATTCACTTCTTTAATACGCATTTTAGAGCAGATCGCTTCCCTATGGATATGGTGATTTTTTCAGGAAGTATTAGTGAAGAAGAGATTAAACAAGAAAGAAGCGTATGGTATAAACGCTTAAAAGAAAGTGGAAAATTAAGCACTTTATATGAAAATAAAAGTAATTTCAAGGCATATCAATACTTAGCTAAGCTTGTAGGATTTGCAATGCTAATCACTGGCTTAGTATTTTTATTTTTAATGCTTTATACTTTCTTTAACACTATCTTATAACCTTATTCGCTATAATAGCGAATAAGGACTTTTTCTAATTTTTTCAAGGATTTTAAATGTTTAAAACAATACTCTCACTTAGTTTTTTAAGTATTTTTTTTATAGCTTGTTCTAATGAAGAAAAACTTGATTCTAATTTAATCTCAAGCGGTACACAATTTTCTAAAGAAAATTTACAAAAAGCAAATGATTTAGATAAAAAATCTTATGAAGAAATAGCCTATTTATTTAAAGATAATACAAATATAAAAAGTGATGATAAAAACATTTTAATCATTTTTAGCGCAAATCACTGCTTATATTGTGATAAATTAAAAGAAGAAATTAAAAATGATAAAAAAATACAAGAACTTATAAAAGACAAATACAGCTCATATTATATAAATATAAGCTATAAAAAAATTCATACATTTTATAAAAACCATAAAAGTGACTTAAGTACAGCTGAACTTTCTAGTATTTATGATATAGTAGCCACCCCTACTATTGTAATTTTAAACAAAAACAGCCAAACTTTGCTAAATTATCCTGGTTTTATTAGCGCAAAAAGACTAAGCGCTACAATGGAGTTTTTAAATCAAAAAGAAAATCAAAATTTAGACGAAGCAACCATAGCACAAAAACTCATACATTTTTATAAAGAAAATAATATTTAAAGGTTAAAAATGCAGTATTTTTTTTCTTTTGCAATGAGTTTTTTACTAATGAGTATATATGCCATAGCTTGTGCTGTGGCAACCTTTATAGAAAATGATTTTGGTATTAGCGCAGCTAAAGCTTTGATTTATAATAATGCTTGGTTTGATATGTTGCATTTATTACTAGGTTTAAATTTAATCGGAGTGATATTTTATAACAAGCTTTTTCAAAAGAAAAAATACTCTATCTTGCTTTTACATTTATCTTTTATAGTGATTTTAATCGGTGCTGGACTTACTAGATATTTTGGCTTAGAAGGTGGAATGCATATAAGAGAAAATCAAAGCTCTAACACCATAGTTACTAGAGAAGAATTTATAAAAATTACTGATTTTGATACTAATGCCAGTTTTGAATTTCCTATTAGCTTTACCCCGCTAACTCAAAAGCATTTTGAAAAAACTATTGACTTAAATGGTGAAAAATTAATCATAAGCTCTATCAAATACACTCCACAAAAAGACTCTATCACACCTGCTAGCTTAAAATTAAATATTAATTATCAAAAAGCAAATACACAAATAATCTTAAATCCAAATTTTACAAACAAACAAGCAGTGCATTTTAACTTACAGGGAAAAAATTTTACTATCAATTGGGGACCAAGAGAAATTAAGCTTCCTTTTGCATTACACTTAAAAGATTTTATACTAGAGCGTTATTTAGGCTCTATGAGTCCATCTTCTTACACTTCAAAAATTCAAATCATAGATAAGCAAAATAATATTAATCTAGATTATGATATTTTTATGAATAATGTTCTTGATTATGGTGGATATAGATTTTTTCAAAGTTCTTATGATCAAGATGAGCAAGGCACTATACTTTCAGTCAATAAAGATCCTGGTAAAATCCCTACTTATATAGGTTATACTTTATTGATTTTGGGATTTTTATGGGTTTTATTTGATAAAAACTCAAGATTTCATCGTTTAAGCATTTATTTAAAAAAAGGTCAAAGCTTTGTATTGTTTATTTTGCTTTTTGCAAATTTACAAACTCCGCTTTTTGCACAAGAAAATAAAAATGAAATTTTAAATTTAATCTCAAATTTACAAAAAAATTCCTATGAGCATTCTTTAAATTTTGCAAGATTACTTGTGCAAGATCATAATGGTAGAATCAAACCTTTAGATACTTTGGCAATGGAGTTTGTTTATAAAATCACTCAAAAAGAAAAATTTTTAAATCTTCACTATGATCAAATTTTTCTAGCAATGATGATTTATCCTAAAGAATTTAGAAAAATCAAAATGATAGCTACAAAAACAAGCAAGCTAAGAGAATTAATAGGCGCAGATACAAATGAAAAATACATAGCATTTGATGATGTGTTTGATAATGGGGTATATAAACTTAGTAATTATGTTGAAGAAGCTAACCGCAAAAAGCCTTCATTAAGAACTAGCTTTGATAAAGATTTACTAGCCTTAGATGAAAAAATAAATCATGCATATTATATTTATAGCGGTCAAGCTTTAACTATTTTTCCTGATATTAATGAGCAAAGTTTAAAGTGGTATTCTCCGGTGCAAATTTTACCTTTTGCAAAAGAAGATGTAGAGCGTTTACAAATGCTTTTAGTTAGCTATTTTTTACAAGTTCGCAATGGTGTTGAAAATAATCAATGGCAAGATGCAAATGAATTTTTGCAATCTTTAAAAGATTTTCAAAATCACTATGGAAGTAGTGTTTTACCGCCAAAAGAAAGATTAGATCTTGAAATACTGCTTAATCATTATAATATCTTTGATAATCTAACTTTTGTTTATATTAGCTTTGCGTTAGTATTTTTCTTCTTAAGTTTTTATACTATATTAAAAAATATTTCTTTATCTACCTTTGTATATAGATTTTTTTACATCATTTTAAGTATATGTGTAATCATACATGCACTAGCTTTAATCATTCGTTGGTATGTAGGTGGGCATGCTCCTTGGAGTAATGCTTATGAAAGCATGATTTATATAGCTTTTGCTTGTGTGATGAGTGCTGTGATATTTTTTAGAAAATCACTCTTGGCTTTATGTGGTGCGAGTTTTTTAGCAGGCATTTCACTTTTTGTGGCTCATCTTGGCTTTATGGATCCTCAAATTGGGAATTTAGTACCTGTTTTAAAATCATATTGGCTTAATATTCATGTTTCTATTATAACAGCAAGTTATGGATTTTTAGCACTTTGTTTTATTGTAGGAATTTTAAGTTTATTTCTTTTTGCCTTAAGAGGTAAAAATAAAAATATAGATTTAAACATCATTAAATTACACTGTGTTAATGAAATGTCTATGATAATAGGGCTTGCAATGCTTACAATAGGAAATTTTTTAGGCGGAGTTTGGGCTAATGAAAGCTGGGGAAGATATTGGGGTTGGGATCCAAAAGAAACTTGGGCTTTGATTTCTATTGTAGTTTATACCATGGTATTACACTTAAGATTTATTTTTAAAGCTTATTTTATTTTTGTTTTTGCAAGTGCTAGTGTTTTAGCCTTTTATAGTATATTAATGACTTATTTTGGAGTAAATTTTTACCTTTCTGGGCTTCATTCTTATGCAAATGGTGATGCTTTTCCTATACCAACTTTTGTGTATATTTTGATTGTACTTAATTTTGTTTTAATTATTAGCGCAGGAAGGAAAAGGGATTTAAAAACGCCTAGTTTTTAAACTAGGCCTTGCTTTTTTCTATTTCTTGAAGTGCATGGATAAGATCTTTTAAATTTTCATAAGGAATATGAACTTTCCAATCTATTCCATTTTCTTTTTTCAAAGCCACACCTATACTTAAGACATCATTGCTTCCTATACCATAAGGATTAGAAAGATTACAAAGACTTATTTCTCCACTTTTACTACCATGTAATTCTATAGTTTTAAATATTTTTTTACTCATGTTTATCCCTAAACGCTGTGATAATTTTTGCTTGAAATTTTAACCAATCTTTTTGAAGCATAATAGGAAAACCACCATAAACCCTAGCACCTTCTAAATTTTTAGTGACCCCGCCCCTTGCGGCTATGGTAGCAAAATCCCCTATTTCTAAATGTCCGCTTGTAGCACTTTGCCCACCCATGGTAACATTTTTACCTAAAATACTTGAGCCTGAAATTCCACTTTGAGCTACTATAAGACAATTCTCCCCTACTTCACAATTATGCCCTACTTGAACAAGATTATCAATCTTTGTGCCTTGCTTTATGATAGTGCTTTCAAAAACTGCTCTATCAATAGTCGTGCAAGCTCCAACTTCCACAAAATCTTCTAAAATAACATTCCCATTGTGATAAATCTTATAATGCTCGCCATTTTTTGTATGTGCATAACCAAAACCATCGCTACCTATAACACAATTTGCTAGCAAATGGCATTTTTTACCTATTTTAGTGTCATTATAAATCACAACATTTGGATGGATTGTAGTATATTCACCTATACTTACATTATCGCCTATATAAGCTCCTGCCATTATCACTACATGATCAGCTATTTGGACATTTTCTCCAATATAAACATTTGGCATAATCTTGGCACTTTTAGCGATTTTGGAATTTTTCTTTTCACTAGAAATTAAAGGTTTAGCAAAAAGCTTACTTAAAAGCGCAAAAGATAAATGTGGATTATCAACAACTAATTTAACACAATCTTTTGAAACTAAATTTTCGAATTCTTTTGAGACTAATATAGCCCCAGCTCCACTACTTGCAATTTTTTTAGAGTTTTTTTCTCCATCGCAATAACTAAGTTCAGTAAAACTTGCATTATTTAATGAATTTAAAGCTGTAATTTCTATATCATCTCCGCAATATTCTATGCCTAAAAATTTAGCAATTTCACTAATTTTCATTTTACCTCCATTAAAATAGAACCACTTCTAACTACACTAATAGGATTATACTTTTTCATAGTTTTTAAAAAGTTATCGATATTTTTTGCATCATCACTTGCCATTACTATAATAAACTCATCATCACTATAAGTCACACTGCCATTATAAGCTTTTAATATGGCATCTAAACCTGCAAAATTTTCATTTAAAGCAATCTTTACCAAAGCTGTTTCTTTTTCTATAAAATCACTAGAATCAATTACCTTATAAGTAGGTATGAGTTTATGAAGTTGTTTTATGATTTGCTCAAAAACTTTTTCATCGCCTAAAGTAACGATATTTATCCTTGAGAATTCTTTATCATCAAATGGAGCAACCGTAAGAGATTCTATATTATAACCGCGTCCTGAAAAAAGCCCGACAACGCGTGATAATACCCCATGCTCATTTAATACAATGACAGAAATTACTCTTCTTTTCATTTTTTATCCTTGTTTTTATAGCTAGGTAAAATCATATTATAAATAGCTCCGCCCGCAGGTACCATAGGTAATACATCTTCATAACGATCTATAGCTACATTTAAAACACAAGTTTTTTTAGATTCTAAGGCTGCTTTAAAAGCTTTTTGAAATTCTTCTTTATTAAAAACATTATAACCCTCACAATGAAAACCTTTAGCAATAGTAACAAAATCAGGTTGACTTGTTAGATCTGTATTAGAAAATCTTTCTTTATAAAACATACTTTGCCATTGTCTTACCATACCTAAAAAAGAATTATTTAAAATAATATTAATCACTTTGATTCCATAAGCACTTGCTGTCATTAGCTCTTGTATATTCATTAAAAAAGAACCATCACCTACAAAATTTATCACCACTTCTTTACCGACAGCTAATTTAGCCCCAAGTGCAGCCGGTAAAGAATACCCCATAGTTCCTTGCCCACCGCTTGTTGCAAGTTGTCTTGCATAATTAAAAGGATAAAATTGCGCTACCCACATTTGATGCTGCCCCACATCAGTAATTATCCTTGCATCAGGAGCTAATCTAGCACATTCTTCTATAACCCATTGAGGTTTTAAAACTTCATCATTATCTTCATAGATTAAAGGATATAATTGTTGATAGTTTTGTAAAGTTTTAAACCATTCTTGATATTTTGTGTTGTCAAAACTTTCTTTTTTTAATTCTTCTAAGGTATCTAAAATAACACTTTTAATATCCCCAACTATAGGAAAATGCGCTTCGATAATTTTAGAAATAGAGCTTGGATCTATATCAATATGAACGATTTTTGCACCCTTAGCAAACTCACTTGTTTTACCAGTAATCCTATCATCAAACCTAGCACCCACAGCAATGAGTAAATCACACTCACTTAAAGCGATATTTGCACAATAACTTCCGTGCATACCTGCCATTTTTAAATTAAGCTCATCATCACTTCTTAAAGTCCCTAGAGCCATTAAAGTTTCAACTGCAGGAATTTGACAAAAATGAATTAATTCTCTTAATTTGTCACTAGCATTAGAAGCTATACAACCTCCACCTAGGTAAAATAAAGGTTTTTGAGCATTTTTAATCAAACTTACTAATTTTTTAATTTGCTTGATATTTCCTTTATAGGTTGGCTTGTAAGTTTTCATAGAAATTTCTTTAGGATAATGCCATACACCCATAGCAGCAGTAACATCTTTAGGTATATCAATATGCACAGGCCCTTTTCTACCTGTTGTAGCAATATAAAAAGCTTCTTTTAAAATTTTAGGTAATTCTTCGATATTTTTTACTAAATAATTATGCTTTACACAAGGTCTTGAAATACCTATAGCATCGATTTCTTGAAAAGCATCTGTTCCTATTAAAGAATTTGCAACTTGAGCTGAAATTAAAACCAAAGGTATAGAATCACTATAAGCGGTAGCTAAACCTGTAACTGTATTAGTAAAACCAGGTCCACTTGTAACTACTGCCACACCAACTTTACCACTCATTCTAGCATAAGCATCAGCACTATGTAAGGCCGCTTGCTCGTGTCTGACTAAAATGTGTTTAAAATGAGTTTGCTTGTAAATTTCATCATAAATATTTAAAGCCGCACCACCAGGATAACCAAAAACTACTTTAACATTTTCTTCTTTTAATGCTTCACAAATCATTTGCGAGCCATTTAGCTCTTTCATTATTTTACCTTTTTGCTTAAAATGGAAAATATTATAACGATAATTTAATAAATATTATTTTACAAGAAAGAGTTTCTTGAAAATCAAGAAACCACTTGTGCTTTTTTAGCGTATTCTATACCTAAATCAAAAGCTTTGGCATTTGCTTCTTTAGTTTTTGCAGGTACCATATCAAGCATAGTTTGTTTTAATGCATCAATATCAATACATTTACTCATATAAGCAGCTATAGCTAAAGCAACGACTGATTGAGTAGCTACATTCCCTACTTCTTCTTTAGCTATAGTAATAATAGGAATTTCAAAAATTTTCCATCTTGTATAATCTTCTTTACTTGGATGAACTAAATTTGGCTCTATAACTATAACACCACCATCACAAACACCGTCTTTAAAACTATGATAACCTTTATCAGCAGTTGAAAGCATAAAACTAACTTCACCTTCTACTGCATAAGGAAAAAAGATTTCATTTTCATCAACGATAATATCAACCTTAGTTGGCCCACCTCTAACTTGAGAAGTATAAGTAGAAGCTTTAAAAGCATTACGCCCTTCTTTAATGGCGGCTTTAGCTAGAATTTCACCTGCAGTGATAACCCCTTGTCCACCTTCACCACAAAATCTTAATTGATATTTCATTTTAATACTCCCAAATCAACCATTCTTTTTTCTTTCAAGGCTCTTCTAACTTCCTCATAAGCTTCACAATATTCTGCTTTGCTTTCATCTTGGTGTAAAATTCCTGTAGGGAATTTATCCGCTCTTTGTTCATAGTCTAATTGTTCAAATTTAGACTTTTCAACACAGCGATTTTTAATCCAATCAAGCATGCTTACAGCTTCGCCCATTTTGTTTTTTCTACCTAGGTTAATATGGCAGTTTGAAAATACATCTACAAAACTATAACCTTTGTGAGATAAAGCTTTAAAAATGATATTTTCAAGCTTATTTGCCTCTATAACATTTGTTCTTGCTACAAAAGAAGCCCCAGCGGCTTTAGTAAGCTCACAAGCATCAAAATTTGGGTCTATATTACCTGCTTGAGCTGTAACAGTGTAAAAGCCTTGTGGGGTAGTTGGTGAAGTTTGTGAATTTGTAAGACCATAAATAAAATTATTGATTAAAATATGAGTTAAATCTATATTTCTTCTACATCCATGGATGGTATGATTTCCACCAATTGCTAAAGTATCGCCATCTCCGCTTACTACGATTACATGTTTTTTAGGGTTTGCTAGTTTAATCCCTGTTGCATAAGCAATAGCTCGACCATGAGTAGTATGGACTGTATTGCAATTTACATAAGAACTCATTCTACCACTACAACCTATACCAGAAACTAAACAAACATCATCCATATTCCAGCCAAGTTTTTGAATAGCTCTAATAATAGCTTTTAAAACAACACCATCCCCACAACCCCAGCACCATTGTGTTGGAAGTTTATCTACTCTTAAATATTCATCATAATTAAAAGCCATTTTACATATTCTCCTTTACTTTAGCAATAATTTCACTTGGGGTTATAGGGCGACCATTTGCACGGTGCAAGCTAATAAAATCATCTCTTTTGCTTACTCTTTGAATTTCTTCTAAATATTGCCCCATATTAAGCTCACTTACCATAACTTTTTCAAATTTAGATACTACTTGAGCTATTTTTTTCTCAGCTACTGGATAAAGGGTAATAGGTCTAAAAAGCCCTACTTTTAAACCCTCTTCTCTAAGTCTTAAAATAGCTTCTTTAGCAGATCTTGCAACGCTACCATAGGCGATGATTAAAAACTGCGCATCATCACACATAAACTCTTCATAAGTAAAAATTTCATCGGTATTATTTTTAATCTTACCAAATAATCTTTTGATATTTTTATCTACTATTGCTCCATCTTCTGTTGGAAAGCCTATGTCTCCATGATGAAGTCCTGTGATATGATAACGATAACCTTCAAAGAAAGGATTTAATGTGGCAGCTTCATTTTCACCTGCTGCATAAGGTTTGTAATCTTTTTTATCACCCGTAAATTTTTTTCGGTTGATAATTTCTAATTCTTCTAAATCAGGTAATTTTGCCTTACCATTCATGTGTCCTATGGTTTCATCTAAAAGCAAAAATACTGGAGTCATGTATTTTTCAGCTAAATTAAAAGCTCTAATAGTTTCAGTGTAAGCTTCCTCTAATGAAGCAGGAGCTAAAGCTATACTTGCATAATCTCCATGTGTTGGAGCTTTTGCTTGAAATAAATCACCTTGCGCAACCCTTGTTGGAAGACCAGTTGAAGGACCACCTCTCATAACATTTACAATTACTAGTGGAATTTCAGCTATAAAACCCAAACCAATTTGTTCAGCTTTTAAAGAAATTCCCGGCCCGCTGCTTGCTGTCATGGATTTTACTCCACTCATAGAAGCACCTAAGGCCACGCTAATACCCGAAATTTCATCTTCCATCTGTATAAAAGTACCATCATTTTTTGGTAACATATGGCTTAGTTCATGTGCTATTTCAGAACTTGGGGTAATTGGATAACCACCAAAAAATTTACAGCCACAATCAATCGCAGCTTTGGCTACTAAAACATTACCTGTTGATATAACTTCTCTCATTTTGTTTTCCTATGCATTTAGTTTTTTATATTTATTTTCTTTAACAGCTTGTGCTCTTTCTTTAGCTTCTGGTGTAAGCTTTGCAAATTTAAATTCATCTCTTTTGGCAACAAAGATCGCAAAATCAGGACAGTGACTTTCACATTCACTACAGCCTATACAAGAATCAGGATGAACCACTTCTATCATCTGTCCTAAAACTGCACTGATTTCATCTCTCATTGCTAAAACTCCGGCTGGACAATAGCTAACACAGATATTACAAGCTTTACATCTTGCTTCATCAACCCAAACTGGTGTATTCTCTGGAGCAATCATTAATATTCCTTTCTAGTTTTTTGTAATTTTCTAATGATTTTTTATTAAAAATTATTTTTAAAACAAACTTTTTATTATAGCGAATTTATAGCATGATTAAATATTATTTAAAAGATAAAATAAAACTAATAAGATTTTATAACACAAAGTAACATTAGGAGTAAAAAACTCCTAAAAAATTATTTATAATTATACTGAATAAAAGAATTTTCCAATGCAATTTGTTCTTGATTGTCTAATTTTAATTCTAAAGTTTCAAGCACCCCGTCAAGACTAATCCTTGCCATAACTCCAAAAGCTTTTTCTCTTATGCCATATTCTCCATCTAAAATCACACATACTGGTAAAAATTCTCCACTTTTTAAAGCCTCTATCATTCTCACGCAAGCACTAGCAGGAGCTAAATAGGCTGAAGTTTTTAAATATTTTATAATTTTAGCACCACCGGTTTTAACCTCTTGTTCAATTTGAACAATATCTTGCTTATTTAAGACTTCACTTAAAGCTTTATTTTGCACTTTACTTTGAGATTTTACCAAAACCATACTATCATTGTGAAAACCTATAAGCTTAGTATCTATATAAGAAGTTTTTATATCTAATTTTTTGCTCACTTCGTATTTAAATCTAGCATTATCTAAAACACCTGCCATAGCAATGATTTTTTTTAATGAAAATAATTTACTTTCATAAAGAGCGTTGAGTAAAAAATCTACAGGATTGCTTACTATGATAAACAAAGGATCGTTGTTAAATTTTTTAATATTTTTTGCACACTCAAGCATAATTTTAGAATTAATAGCAAAAAGCTCATCTCTACTCTGACCTTCTTTTCTAGCTACACCTGCACTAAAAATAACCGCTTGAGAATCTTTTGAGTATGTATAATCATCCGTACAAGTTATTTTAATATCAAAATTAAAAGCGGCTATGCTTTGACTTAGTTCTAATTCTCTAGCAAAAAGCAAGTCTTTATTAATATCAATCAATATAATCTCATCTATTAATTCTCTTAAAATTAAAGCATAAGCAATGCTTGCACCGACATTTCCTGCTCCTATGATGGTAATTTTCATCTTAGCTCCTTTGTGGTATTATTTAACTAAATTTGTCGGTAATTCAAAAATATTTTTTATCAAATGATAAGGAAGTTGCAAACTCTGTGCGATAAGTTGAGTTTTAAACTCGGGATTATCAATTGTTCCACCTAGTTTAATTTGTGTGCTAATTTGCCTGTCTTTGCCTAATATAATTTGATTGATAATTGGAACTTTAGAAATAACCGAACTAGCTGATTTTAGCGTTCTAAGCTCTAATAAACCATCCACTTGACTACTTCTTAAATTGATTTTAGCTTGACCTAAAATATCTGCACTATCACCATTAAAATTTAGCGCATCTATTTCAAAAAGATCTTTTTTGCGATTAAAACTTATACCAGCATTTTCTACACTAAAACCTTTTTCATTAAAAGTTGGGGCTTTAAATAAAATCAAACTAGGTATGGTATCAATAAAACTTAAGAGTTGCTGATGAAATTTTAAATCTTTTAAATAAGTATCTTTAAATAAAAATTTGCCTTTAAAAAAATCAGTACTATTACCATCTACATAAAGATTAAACTCGCCTTTTTCAAAAACATTTTGACGCATAAAAGTATTTAGAAAATCATCATCCATTTTTAAAGCTCTAATTTGCATTTGATTTTCTTTAAGCAAAAGCTCAAATTTAGACTCATTTCTATTAGCCCAAGCTTTTATATAGTCTTTTTTGATTTTAGCATTAAATTGATCAAAATCTAAAGTTTTGTTAAAATCTTTTAAGATCAAATCTATATTTTTAGCACTGATATTATAATTTGAATTTTCAAGATTATCTAGTGTGTTTTCTGTATCTTGTTCTGAAAATAATAAATTAACATTATTTAAAGTAATGTTAATATCATCATTGTCTTTTTGTGCAAAAACACTACCACTTGCGCTAGTTAAATTAAAATCTTCTCCTTTTATTTTTATACTAAAACTATCATACTCATAAGGATTATTATCCTTATAGAGTAAAAATGATTCAAAAGTAGTATTATTTATATCTACATCAAAATCTTTAAAATTTAAAGTATCTAATGACAACTCTCCATCATGCACATTATTTTTTTGCATTAATTTAGAATAAGTCTTATACTTTGCAAGCTTAGCAACATAAACAGACATACCTTGATCAAAATTTAAAGTCGTAGTAAGCTCTTTATTATATAAACTGATATTTTTATCATAGTTAAGATCTAAATCAAGAAATTTATTTTCCATTTTTAAGCTATCTTGTGGTAATTTTAAATTTGCTATAAAGGTCTTAAAATCACCTTTTTTTTGCTTTAAATCAATACTTGCATTAAAATCACCGCTGATTAATTCACTTTGTACACTTGCATTTTTAATCTCTAATTTATCTTTTTGTAAATCAATATTTGCTTGTATGATTTTAAAGTCACTTATATTTATATTAGAATTTACAATATCAAAATTTCCTTTATATGAAATTCTTTCAGGGTGTTCAAAAGGAATTTTTAAAATTAAATCAGTCTTTGCAACACCATTGTTTTGTAAAAATGGTAATTTTATATCATATAAACGCAAAATTTTATTCACTCTATAATCAGCTCTAGCATTGTCACTTTTTATGCGTATATAAATTCCTGCTTTTTCATTTAGCATATTGTCTATATAAATTTGACTTTGATTAAGATTGTAATTGTTAAAATATAATTTATCATAGATAAATTCTAGTTTTTGTTTATTAAATTCAAGCCTTACAAAAGGACTAATGATAGGATCTATACCTTTATCTAAAACCACTTTCAAGTTATTTACATAACCTTTAGCACTAATATCATTCAAATAATATCTATGTTTTCCAAAATCTGCAAAGCCATTTAATTTCTCTATAAAATAAAAATCAGCCTTTACCTTACCGCCCACCCAAAGAGCAAGATTAGAAGGCAAATGCACTCCATTTTCCACTAAAATATCAAAAATTTTTGAAATATTATTTGAGCTTATATTTTCTAATTCATAAGCAATCTCTTCTCTTTTAAGTGAGAATTTAACATCACTTTTTAAAAAATCACTATCAATTTCTCCTTTAAAAGTATAAAATTTTGTCTTAGGATTGATAAGTAAAGAGCCAACTACACTAAGGTTATGATCTTTTAAAAGAAAATTATCAATATTAGCTTGTATATTTTTATCACTAATTTTTAAATTGACTTTTACTAAAAGATTTTTACTGTTTACAAAAAATAGATTATTTTTATAAATTAATTCCACGGGATAGTTATTAACAAAAATTTCATCTATATTGATTTCTTGAAAAAACCAATAAATATATTTTACATCTTTGATAAGCTGTACAGCTTTACTCGCACTAGTTTCATTTTGAGTGTTTTGATTTTGAGAATTTACTATAACTTTTTTTGCATTTAAAATGAGTTTTTTATCTAATTTAATATATAATTTCTCCAAATTAATAGAAGAAATTTCTAATTTTTCTATGTAAATTCCATTTTTGAGGTAAACAAACAAAACAATGAAAAGTATCATAGGTAATGCTAAAAATTTAAGAATTTTTTTAATATGTTGTGATTTGATTTTAATTTTTCTTTTATCCATTTTTTACTATCTACTTTTACCTATAAAAACAAACTCTGTAGTTTTTATACCACAAGGTTCTGTTAGTAAGATTATAACGCAATTAGATAAAAATAACTATAAAATGAGCAATATTGACAAATATACTTTATATTTTTTAGGCCATCCACAATCTGGCTGGATAAATATAGGCACAAAAGAACTAAATAGAGCTGAATTTTTACATAAGCTTACCGTCGCTAAAGCAGCACTTGAAACTATTACTTTAATTCCTGGGGAAACGACTGAAATTTTCTTTGAAGAATTAGCACCAAAGTTAAATTTAAATGCCAAAACCTTAATGCAAGAATTTTACAAACAAAGCCCTTTTAAAGAAGGTATGCTTTTTCCCGAAACTTATAAAATTCCAAAAGGCATTACAGAAGAGCTTTTAGTAAAATATCTTTTGGCTTACTCTGCAAGTGAATTTAAAAAACTTTCTTATAAAATTTTTAGAGAATACAATGAAAAAAAATGGCATGAATATATCATCATTGCTTCCATTATACAAAAAGAAGCAGCGAGTAATGAAGAAATGCCTATAGTTTCATCTGTGATTAGAAATCGCTTAAGAAAAGGCATGAAGCTTCAAATGGATGGGACATTAAATTATGGAAAATACTCTCATGAAAAAATCACTCCACAAAGAATAAGATCAGATAATAGTTCTTACAATACTTATAAATTTAATGGCATACCAAAAGAAGCTGTGTGTAATGTTTCATTTGAAGCTATTAAGGCAGCTATTTTTCCTGCTAAAACAGAATATTTATACTTTGTAAGAGATAAAAAAACCAATAAGCATATTTTTACCTCTACTTTAAAAGATCATAATAAGGCAATAAGAAATTGATTATAAAATTTCTCTTTGACCTTTTGCATCAGGTTCGCTTAAAACACCTGTTTGTGAAAGTTGTTCTATAATATTTGCTGCGCGGTTGTAGCCTATTTTTAAGCGTCTTTGCAAATAAGAAATACTAGTTTTTCTATCTTCTAAGATTACAGCCTTTGCTTCTTCATAAAGTTCATCTAAATCTCCATCATCAAATTCACTTCTTTTATAGGCTCCATCTTGACTATCATCTTTTAAAAAGCTCTCATCATATTCTACTACTTGTTGAGCTTTTAAAAACTCTACAATATTTTCGATTTCATTTTCACTTGCAAAAGGTGCGTGCAAACGCACTAAACCACTCATACCAGGAGGAGTAAATAAACAATCTCCACGCCCTAATAAACTTTCAGCCCCCATAGAATCTAAAATAACCTTAGAATCTATCTTTTGTCCTACTTTATAAGAAATTCTACTTGGTAAATTTGCTTTTACAACACCAGTAACAACATCTACTGAAGGGCGTTGTGTGGCTACGATTAAGTGAATTCCACTTGCTCTTGCCATTTGTGCTAAACGACCTATATAAAACTCTACATCCTTACCTGCTGTCATCATTAAATCAGCCAACTCATCGATAATCACTACAATAAATGGTAAAATTTCTCCACCTTGTTCTTTGATTTTTTCATTGTAATTTTCTATATTTTTAGTTTTTGCTTCAGCCATCAAACGATACCTGCGTTCCATTTCAGCCACCATATTTGATAAAGCATTTACTGCCTTTTTAGGATCAGTAATTACCGGTGTAAGTAAATGTGGAATATCATTATAAATACTAAATTCAAGCATTTTTGGATCTATCATCATTAATCTTAGTGTTTTTGGCGAATTTCTATAAAGCAAAGATAAAAGCATAGAATTTATACCCACACTTTTACCACTTCCTGTAGTTCCTGCTATTAAAAGATGAGGAAGCTTTTTAAGATCTGTGATGAAAGGATCGCCTACTATATCTTTACCTAAAGCTATAGTTAAAGGTGAGCTAGAATTTTTAAATACCTCACTTTCTAAAATTTCTCTTAAGTAAATCGTATCGATTTTTTCATTTGGAACTTCAATTCCCACTACATCTTTACCTGGGATTGGAGCTTGAATTCTTATAGTTTGAGCTTTTAAAGCCATAGCTAAATCATCTTGTAATGATAAAATTTTACTTACTTTAACATCTGCTGCTGGACGAAATTCAAAAGTAGTTACAACAGGACCTGTGTAAGTTCTAACTACATCTCCACCTATTTTAAAGCGTCTTAATTTTTCCAATAAATCATAAATTTTTCTATCTATTTCTTCTTCATTTATCTCGCTTTTGCCTTCTTTTGGCATAGTTAAAAAATCTAAAGGTGGTAAAGAAAAATCTTTTGGTTTTTCAAAATTTCCAAAATCAAGATCTTTCAACAAGGCTTTGTTTTCACTCACTTCATTAGTGATAGAATGGTGTGTTTTATTTTCTATTACTTCTATTATAGGCTCTTGGGTAATCTCAAATGGAATTTTTTCTTCTTTAACTTCATTTTGCGCTTCTTCTACTACAAAAGGACTTTCATAGTTTCTTTTACTTCTTAGCTCTTCTATACTAATAGGCTTAGCAAAATCATCTTCACTAAAATCAAGTTCTTTTACTTCATTTTGCGGAATAAAATCTTCATCTTTAAATTCTTTTACCCCTAAAAAGCTAGTTTTATTTTGAATTTTTTTAAACTCAGCTTCTTTTTGTGCTTCTATAGCATTTAATTCTTCAATTTTTTTAAAATCCTCATTAAGCTCTTCTAAGATTTTTTCTTTTTGCAAGGCTTTATATTCTTCTAGCAATTTAGCTTTTTGTAGCATTTGCTCACGCTCTTTAAGCTCTTTGGCAAACAAAGAATTTTCTTCTATCACCTCTTCTTTGTTTTCGTTTAAATCCATATTGCGTCTTTTATAGCTTGGTTCATCTAAATTTTTACTTTTTAAAGTTTGAGTATAAATATCTTCACTTTTATTTTTGTATTTTAATAAATACTCTTCAGGGGTCATTTCATCTTCCTTTATATTTATTTGACTAGCTTTTTGAGCAAAACTTGCAATAGGCTCTGAAAGCTCATGAATATAACTTGAACCTAGCTTTTTATCCTCTTCACTAATCACAACCTCTTCTAATTCTTGATTTTTTAAATCTTCAAGATTAAATTTTTTATTCTCTTGGATTTCTTTTTTTGGTAGCTCTTTTTCCTTGATAAGTTCTTCTGTTTTATCTTTAATTAAAAGCTCTTGCTTGAGCTTTTCTTGTTCTTCTTTGGTTTCATTTTCATATTTATCGCCACCAAAAAAGCCAAAAATTTTATTTTTAATTAAAGTTTCAAGTTTTAAATAAAAATCAAAATCAAGCTCTATTTTAAATACCTCTTTGATAATTTGCGGAAAAGAAATACTAAAAGCAAAAGCTAAAAGCAAAATCACCAAGATCAAACTTCCTATTTTTCCAAAAAGTCCATCTAAGATTACAAACATAGCAGAGGCTATATAGCCTTTATCTTGCAAGAACGCTGAAGCAAAAATAAGTGAAGCAAAAATACAAGCAAAAACAGCCACACTAAATCTACGCTCTATAAGTTCAAAATTATAGTTATTTTTATACAAAAGATAATTAAACCAAAAAAAGACAAAAGGGTAAAATTTAGTCAATGATCCAAATAAAAAATAACTAAGTTTTGCCAAGGAATACCCTATAATACTTACTAAAGCTTGATCGGGTATCAAAGCACTTAAGCAAAAATAAAAAATAAAAATATTAGAAATAACAAAAATAGCTTCTTTTTTTATAATATATCCTTTATAAAGAAAAAAGCTATTATATCAAAAAATTATAAGTAGTTTAATAAACTAATTTGAGAAATTTTAGAAGTAGCCGAAAGCATAGCTTGATAAGATACCATAGTTTGCATAAACTGCATATAAGTTTGCCCATAATCAGCATCAGTTACACCGCTTTTAATAGAAGCTACATTGATATTTAAAAAAGTCATTCTTTTATTTGTCTCTTCTATATTATTAGTGTAAGCTCCTATGGTTGTTTGCATTTTTCTAACATGATCTTGCAAATGATCTATTCTTTCTAAAGCCCCTTGTAAACCTGTATTTCTAGGATCACTTCCTTCTGAATCAGCTCTCATACTGCCATTTAAAACAGCATCTATCATCTCATCTAAATCTTTAATCAAATCAACATTTGGATCATCAATAGTTAAAGAATTATTTGCACTAAATACAAAACCTGATCCATTTACAGAAGTACCTGCTGGAGGAAAACCGCTATTTGAATTTGAATCCTTAATAGTAAGACCTATATTAGTGTTACTTGAAAATTTATCAGTAATACTTATACGACCTTTATAGTCCATACTAACTTCAACAAAACCTTTAGAATCAGCTATGTCTTGTTGGATAGTTTGAAAATCATTATTATTAATAGTACCATTTGCATTTGCATTTATAGTTGCTGTGGGAACATTATCACTTGCAAACATACCGATAATATCGTTTAACTGGCCATAAGTAATATCTTCAGGTCTTGTTTGTATACCCACTGCATTACCTGTATTTTCATTATATTGAGAGTGAGTAATAGGAAAACTTATAGTTTGATTAGGATTGTTTGGATTAACATAACTTACAGTTGAAGTTTCCAAATTTATAGTTACATTATAAGTTTGTCCACTTTTAGAAACAATTTCCATTTGGAGTTGTTGACCTTGCATGCTTCCATTGGCATTTGCTACAACTTCACTTAACTTTGTACTATCAGTAGCATATTCACTTGTACCTTTAATCACTTGAGAAACATTGCCAAAAACAGTATTTCCATCTTTTTCAAAAGGCACATCATAACTAGCCCCATTAGTTTTATCACCATTGATGTTACTTTTAATAAAATCTGTTTTGTGCAAGTTTACAGTAAATTGCTCGCCGCCAACTTCTACTGTTACTGGATTTCTAGTGTTATTTAAATTTCCTCCGTGTGCTGCTTGCATAATACGATTGGTTACATCCTCCATGCTAATACCTTCTCTTTGAGCAGCAGCACTTAAGGCTTTGATTTGTTCTGCATCTTGAAGCTGTGGAGTTAAAGCAACAGCATGAAAATCTAAAGAACTACTTCCTTCTTTTAAACTCTTTATTTCTATCTGTCCGCTATCATTTAATGCTACTTTAACAACCTCATTTCCCTCTGTATTTCCATATAATCTTCCAATATTTTTTAATACATCTTCAATTTTTGCATCAGGATCTATATCTAAAGTAGCTTTAAAACTTGTTCCATCAGGTCTAACACCTTGAATATACATAGCTGAATGCGGGAAAGGAAGTTTATCATCATAACTATCTTGAAAATTTTTATCTGGATCAAGTTTTCCATTTTGAACATAGTTTTGGCCTATTAAATGTGAAAATTTAGATTCTCCGGTTAAAAATTCTTTTTTGTCCGGATAACGAGCATCAGTAAAAGAAACATTTGTTGAAATAATTTTATTGATATTTGAATCAGGCTTAAAAAATAAATCCCATCCAGGTATATTATAAGGAATTTGGGTGCCAGCGCCACTTACTACAAAAATATTATCTTTATTCCCAGTATAATTTCCATAATTATCAAAAGGTTTATTTGCACTATTTGATCCTGCAAAGAGATATTGCCCATTGATACTAGTATTAGCAATATTTACAATAGAATCTCTTACAAGTTTGAGTTCTTTTGCTATAGCCTCTCTTGATTCTTGAGAATTACCATCACTTGCAGCTTTTGTGAGTAATGTTTTAAATTTTTCTAAAAGTTCTGTGATATTTTTCAAGGCAGTATCTGTGTTTTTTGCTAGCTCCATAGCAGATTGAGTTCCTTGAACTATTTGACCTATGTTTGCCATCTCATATTCTAATCTTGAGCCATTAATATAAACATTTGCATTTTCCCAAGAATGCTGAATAAGCTGACCTGTTTGTAGTTGCAAATTATATTTATTAAGCAAAGACTGACCATCTGTGTAGTTTTGTATAGAAGTGTAGTAATTATACTGATTGCTAATTCTCATTATTTTGCTCCGCAAATAAATTTTTTAATTATTTACAAGCAAAAAAAGTTCCAAATTTTAATGATATTTAAATTTTTTATATAAAATATTTTATATTGTTTTAATTTTTTTTTAGTATAATCCCATATTCTATTTAATTATTTTAAAACTTTCAAAAAGCCCGAGTGGTGAAACTGGTAGACGCGCCAGACTCAAAATCTGGTAAGGGCAACCTTGTGTCGGTTCGAGTCCGACCTCGGGCACCATTTGTTTTTTACTCCCAAATGTTATTTTTCAATAAATTATCTTTAAAATCCTATATTTAAGGGATTATATAAACATTCTTTTTTATTCTATTTTGTTATTTTTTGTGTTAAAATATTGCAAAAAAAGTGGGTTACTTTTAAAAAAGTGGGCTACTAAATGGGTTACTTTTTACAATAATACAAAGAATAAAAATGGCAAAAATTAATAAACTTACAGATAGTTTCTTAAAAAGCGTAAAATGCGATAATGGTAAAAAATTTATAAAATTTAGCGATCCTAGTATAAAGGGATTATATGTTTTTGTTTATCCTAGTGGTAGAAAACTATTTAAAACAAGACAAGCTAATGATACTTATATAACACTTGGGGAATACCCCTTGCTTTCCCTAGCAGAGCTTAGAGAAATAGCTATAAATTCGCACAAACTAAAAGCCAAGGGTCAAAACATAAGCAATGCAAAAAGATTGAAATTTGGCGTATTATATGATGAAGTATTAGAAAATGCAAGAAAGAGTAATTTAGCAGCGAAAACAATCCAAAGAGGTCTAAGCTACAAAGAAGGTATTTTTAAATCTTTAGAATATAAAAATATTAATGATATAAAAAGAGTAGATATTGTTAATATTTTAAAGACCATAGAGCATAAAAGCGCTACGCTTCAAAAAGCAAAGATATGGATAAATAAAGTATTTGAATATGCTTTACAACTTGAGATCATAGAAAACAATCCCGTAGCTTCTATCAAAAACAATATTGTATTTAAAAAACCAAATCAGGTTATACACCAACCTACCCTATTAGATGAATCTGATATTAAAGAATATATAAATACTCTAATACATTCAGATATCAAACAAAGTCATAAAAATTTAATGCTTTTTGTGCTTTTAACAGCCCAAAGACCTGGCAATGTTATAAAAGCTACTTGGGATGAGATAGACTTTAAAAATGAAATTTGGACTATATCAGCTCAAAAAATGAAAATGCGTAAAGAGCATAATATAGCATTAAGCAAACAAGCCATAAGTATATTAAAAAATCAATATGCAATTAAAGTCAATGATTATGTTTTTGCTGGTTCTTCTAAAAAAGGATGTAATAGTGAAAATATCACATGCAATACCAATAAACGCTTAGGATATAAAGGAATTCAAAGCGCACATGGATTTCGTGCTATGTTTAGAAGCATTGCAAACGAAAAGCAATTAGAACATGGAGTAAGTATGGATATAGCAGAGCAATGCTTAGCTCATGAGCAAAAAAATGCAATATTGAAAGCTTACAATAGAAGTAAAAATATAGAATTAAAAAGAAGATTAATGCAGTGGTGGGGAGATTATATAGAAAAACTTGCAGGAAAGCTTAGCTAACCTTGCAATATTTTATCCAATCATCGATTTCTTTCTTTTCATACATTAAAACTTTTCCTACTCTAACACCCTTTGGAAAGTTATAAATGGCTTGATTTTTTCTCATTCTCATTTTTCTTATCCTATCAACGCTAAAACCCAAATACTGTGCAACTTCTTTTGTACTTAATAATTTCATATTAATCCTTTTTAATGTTTGTTTCTAAATTGAGTGATTTTATAATGGCTTTTTGCTCTTCATAACTTAAAGTATGTGCTAATAATACTTTGACATTCTCAAAATCAAAACTATTATAAGAAACTCTTGTATCTATAAGTTTTATACATATTCTTTTAAGCTCTACATCAAGCCAAGCCTCTATCTTCCAATAATGTCTAATTTCTTCTTCTAAAGAGTTACATCCATTAGAAAACGAAAGATCATTTCTTATAGAAAGAAATTCTTTAAGCATTTTTGATAATTGTTGTTTTATTTCTTCTAAGTGTTTTTCTATCAAATTTCTTTGATCTAAAAAATCTTTCATCATTTGTAGCATGTAATATCCTTTTGTTTATTCTTCTTTATTTTCTTGATTGAAAAGATTAGGTTCTTTCATTTGCTCAAGCTCTCTTATGGTTGTTTTTAAATCTTCTTTATATTCTTTAATGGCTGAATTTAAAGCACTTCTTTCATACTCTGCATGCTCTATAGCTTTATGTAAAGATACAATTTTCATAGATAGCTCTTTTAGATTATTTTGATTATCTATGTTTTCCATTTTTACTCCTTTTTATAATATTTTCAAGCATATCTATACCCCTTTGAAGTATTTGTTTTTCTTCTGTTGTTCTTGATTTAAGCTCATTAGTGTTTTTTGAGCAAATATCGTAAAATACAAAATCAATGCGTTTATAAAGTTTGATTTTTTTCTTGTATTCACATCTTAAGTCATTTTTGATACTTTCTTTGTTTCTTTCAAACAAATCTATAGCAAAAGGATTATCAAAATAAAAACACAGCATTCTTTCATTTGCACTATTGATAATCCTTGCTTCTTTCAAACTATATTTTAAGTCATTTTTTAAACATGCACGAGCTATTTCATTAGCTTCAATTATATGTGTTATGATACTCATGCAACATCCTTTAATGCATATGGTTTTATATCTTTTGTCCATCTTGGATTGATTAAATATTTTGTTTGTTTAATAAGTAATAGTTCTTTTGTAAAGCTATATGTTTTACCTAGTAAAGCTATAAAATCATATATAAAATCCAAAGCATCGTGAATGTGTTTATGCTGTATGTATTTTAAAAATTTATAGTTTAGTTTGAAAGTTAATTCTAATCTTTTCCAGTCTTTAAATTCTTCTTTGATTTTTTCTTTGTGATAACTAGTCTGCTTTTCATACTTATCATAAATCAAAATTCTATCAAGATCAAAAAAATTACTATGCACCCCATTTACATAAAGAGATTTTTTATAAAAAACCATTTCGCCTTTGATTTTTTTATTTAAAGACAACTCATGCAAATGTTCTTCATATTTTCTCATAGAAGCACTTTCATCACAAAAATCACAAGCTATATCAAAACTATAAGCCTTAAACCTCTTAACCATTTTACTTAACACCTTATACACATCAGCTACCACACTTTTGCTAGGCTGAAAAAGACCATTAAACTGTACTTCTACATAAAAGTCTTTTTTCTTTTTATTTTTTCTAGCAACTTCATGGGTGTCTTTTGAATTTTCTATCACTATTATGGTATTTGATAAACTTTTATTTCTAGGTTTGATGTTTATGTACCTAACCTTAAACTCATAAAACTTATCTTTTGTTTTGATATTTTTAAACTTCTCTTTTGTGTATTTTTCTATAGCTTTATTGCGGTTTGTTTTTCTAAGCTTTGTATATAAATCATGTTTTTTAAGAAATTTATAAAATGCAAATTTTGGGATTACAAATTTGATACTATCATAGCCTATGTTTTGCATTTTATTCCTTTCTTTTTTTGTTATTTTGCTACCTTATCAAAACCTTTTTTCATAACTAAAGATTTTGAATTTGCCTTTGTAAGTTTAAATCCTTTTGAGCTAAGCTCACTTATTAAACTTTCTATTTCTCTTGCTTTTTTAAATGCATCATTTTCTTTTTGTATGGGCTTAAAATTCATTACTATCCTTTCAATAATTCTTTTGCTTTTATCAAGAGTTTTTTTAGGTCATCTAGGTTAGATCTTAAATCATCCTCATCGCACTCTTCCATGTAGTCAATTAAATCTAAGCATTCTTTGTTAATTAAAGCCAAAGCTCTTGCGTGTTCTATGGCTGTGTTAATTTTTTCTTTAAAAGACATTTTCTTCCTTTTTATAGTGCATAAATGGAAGTTAAAAACCACCATAAAGGTGGTTACTCAAAATAAAGAAAGCTAATATGGCTTATAAGGGAGTTTAACTCCCATTTAAACACTACTTATGTCAAAACATAGAGCCTGCATTCAAAGTTATTTAAACTTTTGGTATTTTGACCATTTAACAAAGCTTTTTAAAAAAGCCCACTTTCCCACCCGTCGCCGTGGAGTGTGATAAATAAAGAACACGCTAGCTTGATCACCAAGCTAGCTATAAGGAAATTCACTTAAAACCTAGTTTCAAGCTTTTAAAAACCTTTTAAGCACACTTAGAAAATGTGCTTAATGAGGTTTTCAAGCTACCTCATCAATTTCTTTTAAAAGTTCAGAAATCTCCTGTATGGTTTTTGTTTTTTCTTCTATCAAAGCTGTAAATTTTTTATGCTTTAGTTTTAAATCTTTCAATCTCTTAGATAATCTCAAATCCTCATTCAAAAAACCAAGTCTTAAAAGTGCTTTTTCTACTTTAGAATTTGTTTTGCTTTTATTGCTAAGCCAAACCTTTAAAGTTTGATTTTTCAAATTTAATTTTCTTTCCATTTCATCAAAAGTTTTTAACCCTAACTTTTCTTGAATTTTCTCTTTAATGCACATTCAATTACCCTCATAATGAACTATGATGGTTTCAAATAAACCATCACTAATAGCTTCTAGTTTTACAAAATTATGATCAAGTAAAAAATTCAAAGCTTCATTAAATTCACTTTCTTTTATGTTCATTCTTTTAAAAAGCGTGTCTTTTTTTATAGATTTTTCTTTGCTGAGTATATTTGATATGGTGTTTGCGTATGCTCTTATCATTTTGTTTCCTTTATCTTTATGATTACAAACATAACCGATAAGATAGCTATAATCACACCAGCTATAATCCAATCTTGCATTATGTATCCTTTTTTATACTTAAGCAAAAAGTTGGTATTCTTTTTGCTAAAAAATAATTATTTTTATGTTTTAAAATTAATTATTTTGTGAAATTATAAAAAAAATATACTCATTTGTCAAGTTATATTTTACATTTGAAAGGTATCTTTTTATGGAAGTAAAAGAAATATTGAAAAAATGGATGCTAGAACAAAATTTGAAAACCTATAAAGAACTAGCAGATTACCTAGGTGTTGCCGCAAATACCATAGATGTTTGGAAACAAAGAGGTTATATACCTGAAAAAAATATACTTAAATATACTCAAATGAATATAAATAACACAAACGACATAGAAAATATAGTTAAAATCAGATATTTTCCTAATGTTTACGCTAGTGCAGGTTTTGGAAACGGTAACAGCGATGAAAACTTTCAAACTATATGTCTTGATAAAAATTTTTTAGTAGAAATATTAGGTATTCCTTACAAAACACAATATGATATGATAAAAATATTTGGCGATAGCATGGAACCTTTTATACAAAATGGAAGTTTTGTTATAGTTGATACTAGTAAAAATTCTCTCGATAAGATCAAAAATGCTGATGTAGCTATTTTTAGATACGATGGTGAATTATTTTGCAAACGCATAAGAAAAAATGTCCTTGATGATGAAATTATCATAAGTAGTGATAATATAGGTTTTGAAGACAAAAAAATTAAAAAATCTGCATTAAAAGACTATGTATTTTTAGGTGTTGTAATTTGCTCGTGTAACACTAAAATATTCTTAAATCAAATAGAAAGGGTTTAAAATAAAATATTATATTCCTTCTAAACTATCAAAATTTATAGATGACAATCTAGGTTATCATGTTCTTTATTTGATAGGAATTGTTTTTATTTTGTGTTTTAAACTACATTCTTTCTTGCTTATTTTGGGTTTTATATTAATTACTATTGTAACAATTATAGATTTATATCATATTATTAAAAAAATTAATCTTACCAAACTATATAATATCTTGGTATTTTTTGGGTTGTATTATATAGCTGAATTTTTTTCAAGAAATGTAGTTTATATAGTTGTAGATAATGTACCAGATAGCTATAGCTATGCTATTAATATTTTAAATATTATACATATTATTTCAATATTGATTTTTTTTATATCACTCCCTTTGATAGTTATTTTATTAATATCTACACTAATATATATATTGCAAACTATACTTAGCACTATAGGTATAAAATTTAATTTTATAAATCAAATAATTTTTAGTTTTATACTTAAGCGAACTCATTTTAAAAACGAACTCCATGTTATTTATTTTGCATTTTTTGGCACTTTATCCATGCTGTATTTTTTAATTTTTTTAACGAATGTGTATTTTAATGCACTTAGTTTTACTCCTAATATTATTCATATAAGTTCATATTATCAAAATAATAAAATATGCTCAAAAATATCACCTGATTCATATATACATATACTAGGAGATAATAAAGTATCTATATCCCCTTTTAACACTAAATTTGCATTTAACTTAATTACAAACAAGCCTAATTTCACAACCCAAGAATGCAATTAAAAAAATAATGATTTTAAAATATATAAATAATATCTTTTTAAATATAGCTATAATATAATTACCAAAATTTTATTTGGTAATTATATTAAGGGGTAAAATATGGATTTTGAAAATTCTATAAATTCTATAGCGGAAACAATAGCAGAAAGAAAAAATTTAGTAAATACTGAAGAATCAACCAAAATGACTTTCATCATGCCGTTTTTAAAAGCATTGGGGTATGATGTGTTTGATCCAAGCGTAGTAGTCCCTGAATACATAGCCGATATTGGAACAAAAAAAGGTGAAAAAGTAGATTATGCTATTTTCAAAGATGGAAAACCTTTTATATACATAGAAGCTAAAAATCACACTGAAAATTTAAGCAATCACAATAACCAACTAACTAGATATTTTAACACATCACCTAGTGTTAAATTTGCTATTTTAACAAATGGAATAGAATATAGATTTTTTACAGATCTTGATCAAATAAATATAATGGATCAAATTCCTTTTTTAACAATTAATCTTGAAAAATTAAAAGCTAGAGATATTAAAGATTTAAAAAAATTTATATGTTCAGATTTAAATCTAGATGAGATACTAAACACAGCAAAAGAAAAAAAATATTATCAAAGTATACAAGATATCTTCAAAAGAGAGATAGAAAACCCAAGTGATGATTTTGTTGTTCTTTTTGCAAAACAACTCACAGACAAAAGAATGACCGCCTCAACTATTGAGGAATTTAGAACTTATATAAAAAAATCTTTTAAAGAACTTATAAATGATATAGCATATGATAAAATCACTAGTATAAAAAACAATCTTCAAGAAATTAACAACGATGAAGATGAAGAAAGCTACGATGATGAAAAAGAAATTATAACAACAGAAGAAGAACTTCAAGGCTTTTACATAGTAAAATCTATTCTTGCTAGCGCGGGTGCTAACTTGCAAGATATATCCTACAAAGATACTTTAAGCTATTTTGCAATCTTGTATCAAAATAGAGTAACAAAATGGATATGTAGGTTAAATTTTACAAAAACAAAAAAATGGGTAAGTTTCCCAGATGACACATACGAACAAATAGAAAAACTAGAAGATTTGTATAAATTGCAAGATAAGATCATCAAGTCATATAATGATAGAAAGTAATTTCTATCATTAAGATAAAATACAATGTATATATTTGCGATCATAGGTGCTATTTTTTATTGGATATTTATTATATGCTTAATAATATACATGATTCAAAGTGTATATAAAAAAGAACTGTATTTTTTTACTAACAATAAAATTATCAATTATTTAATATCAAAAGAAAAACAATGTTTGGTTATTTTGGGGTCTTGGGGCTGTGGAAAAACATATTTTTGGAAACAAATAGAAAAAGAAATTACTTTAAACCTTAATAGTAAAAAAGTTATCTATATAGATCTTTTTGGCAAAGAAAGCTATAAACAAGTAATAGAAGAAATAGTAGTAAGTTTACATGGAAATTATAATAATATTACAAAAAAAACTTTTAAAGGTTTAGAAGGTTTAATTAAAGGTGCAAGTGGTGGTTTAATAAATATAGATAGTGATGTTATTTTTTCCTTTTTAAAAAAAGAAGATTTTGAAAAAATCATTGTATGTCTTGATAACATAGAAAGAAAATCAGATAACCTTCCTTTGAAAGAAATTTTAGGACTTGTAAATTTACTCAAAGAAGAAAAAGAATGTAATGTTGTTATGATTCTCAATAAAGATGAGTTAAAAAAACAAAATGACAATTCAGATAATAATAAAGAGGGTAAACAAGATACTAAAGACTGGTATCAAGAATACAAAGAAAAAGTTGTTGATTGCGAATATATCATAAAAGACAATAACGAAATTGCCAAAGATATTATTATAGAAAAATTAAAAGTACAAGATGAAGTCTTAAAAGATGATTTAAAAAATATTATTTTTACATATTATAAAGAGCATTTAAATAACAACTTAAGGCTTTTGCTAAAATCATTGGAACATATAAACCATTTCAACGATATATGTTTCATGAAATTTTACAATAAAGAAAATCATGATAATTTTATACATATTTTAAAAAATCACTACTATTCAAATATATTACAAGCTATATCAGATTATTATATACCAACAGAAAATATATTTGAAAATACTGACGATATGTATATCATAACATCAGATTATATGAAAAACTTTTTTACTATAGATAAAGCAGATATAGAAAAAATAAATTATGATTTCACTAGTCGTCTTCAAAACCTAATAGATATGCATTTTCGTACTGTTTATAATATGTTTTATGCGTACAATAGCAATGATATAGAGTATAGTAAAGCAATAGAAGATCTTGTGAAAATGTTTTTATCTATTAAAGATAAATATTCTTGGGATAATTTTAAAGGAGAATTTTATTGTGAAAGATTTTTACAAATTGCTTATTTATATAAAAGGATAACTAATAAAAAACTAGATATTACAGATGAAATCATAAAATTTTTTATTAAAAGCAACGGCAATTCAATTCCTTTCAAAAGTAATAGTAATTTAACTTCTTTTAAAAGATTACGAACACTGATTGCTATTCAGCCTAAATATGCAGAATTTTACGAAAATACTAGAAAATTTCACAAAACAGATTATAGAATAGAAATGATATTTGAATATTATAAAGAACCTGGCTTTAAAATCTTTCATAATTCCCAAATAGATAATTTTAATAGATATAAACTTCAATCTATCATTGATTGTTTTAAAAACAACAATCAATTTTACATGGATTTTATTTATTTTTTTAGCCTTCCAGCTAATGACTCTACGGAACATTCTCAAAATTGTATTAGTATATCCGATTATAAAAAATACTTAAAAATAATAGATTCAAATAATCTATTTCGAGCATTTAATGATTTTATTAATCAAAATGAATATAAATTTAAAAAGAAACAATTAATAAAAACTACTACCAGATATGATAAAAATATCTTATCAGAACTATTACTCACTCATTCAACTCCTTAATTTTATCTATATTGATCTCACATTGCTTATAGTGGTAAAAAAGCTCGCTATAAGCTTTTAATATATCTTTTTCATCTTGCACTATAGGTTTATGCGCTCTATCAAATTCTAAAAGCTCATTTGGTATTTGCACTTTTTGAATTTGTATTTTGGTTAATACTTGTGTTTTGCTCCCACAGCCTATCAAGCATAGCATTAAAAAGCTTAGTAGTGTTAGTTTCATTGCTTTTGGATATATAGTTTTTAACATCATCAACCCTTACTTTGATTTGATTTTTTTGAGTATTTGCATGAAAGAGTGCTTTTAGCTCTTGTTCGTGTCTTGCTTTCAACTCCTGAGTAATCCTCGTGAGTTCATTATTTACACTCAAAGCCAAATTTAAGTCACTTTGACTTTTTTCTAATTTTGCTTTAGTGCTATCTAACTTAAGATATAAAAATACATTAAGCATAAGCATTAGAGCTAAAGCAATATAAAGCTTTGTGTTTTTAAATAAAAGATTTATCATTTCTTATTTTAGAAGTTTAAGTAAGATTTGAGTATAATTTCAAAGGGTGGAACACCAAAGGTGGCCGCCTTTGGTGTTAATCAACACTCAGTTAGGTGGTGATTAAATTGAACCATAAAATTCTAGTAATAATTATACTACTTTGTATAATTATAGTCAAGGCTTATTAGCTTTGATTTCCCCTTTAAAAGGGGAGCTAGAATACCACCTTTGGCCTACTTAAACTTTTATCTCCTTTCTAAAATTCGTTCGTGATTTCTAATTTTATATTTGATAAATCTTGTTGATATAGCAAATCATATAATTTTTTACAAGCTTGTCTGCTTTGACCGACACTTTCATCGCTCTTGGTTAAACCTAGTAAAATACAACCTTTTGTATCTTTGTCTGTATTTCCCCAATGGATTAAAATGTGTCTATCAAAAGGTACATCATCGTTGTAGATATTTACAACGCTATCATCATCGTTTAAAACCTTAACTCCTGCTACTACCCTTTTACCTTTATCATTAAAACTAGATAGTGTATGTCTTTTTAGATTATAAACTCCAGCAGGAACTCTTAAGTCTTTATCTCTTTCAGCACCTTCTTTATCTTCTTCTAAAGAAAAACACTCAAAAAGAATATTTTCTTTTTCATCTAAGACTTTAAACTCTCCTATGACACAAGTATTTCTTAAATACTTTCTAGTTAATTTTAGTTTCATTTATTCTCCTTTTGGTGTAATTAAAAACAAATTTGCATATCTCCCATAATCTTTATAAAGATTATTTTCATCATTATTTGTATTTGTTTGATTATTGAACTCAGCTTGAGTTGCATTTTCAAAAATATATCCAGCGTGATTTTCATTTTCTTTGGCAGTACCAAAAGGTGGTAAAACTTGAACTTCATAAGGAATAATCTCTTTAATTACATCAGCTTTTGCGATAATCTTTTCAACACTTAAACTATGTATATAAACTTGTCCATAATACCCAGTACCTCTTGCAAAAAATTTATTAGGAACTTCATCGTTAAAAAGTATGATTTCTACCTCATACTCTCCATTTGAATTCCATAAGCTACAAGTTGTCCAAGATTGACCACTTGCAGCAGTATTGTCAAAATTAAAATAACGCATTAAAGATTGATGGATATTATGAGTAGATCTATAAATACCAGTTGTTTTAATTTTTCCTAAAACTTCATCTTTAGTTAATACTTGAGAAAGACAATCTATTCTTTGTGGTTGTACGGAATTAGAAGTTCCACCTAAACCACTTTTTTGTATAATAAAATTACCTTCATCATAATTTGTGCTTAAACTCTCATCAAGTTTTACAGTATGAGCAAAGCCGTTAGAAAAAGCAAATAACACATCACTCAAACAACCACCATATTGCCCTGATAAGGTTCGGACTTTAAATTTTATTTTTGTATATTCTTCATTAGCTAACTTTTTCTTAGAAAACAAATCAAGCCATACTGAACCTTTTCCTTGATTTCTTATGCATAAATAAATAGTAGAGCTTTCCTCATTAACATAATTTATTAGTGTTCCAACTTCAGCTTTTATATCAGGATTTGGCAACTCATAAGAAGTGATAAAACCTGCATCTTTTTGTGGTAGATTACTTACAATTTCTTCCACTATAGGTTGTAATTCTTCTTTGGAAACACCTTCGCCTTTTAAAGAAGCTAAAAACTCATCTTCACTTTTTCCTGTATTGCCTTCTTTGCCAAGCCAAATTTCATAAGCACTTTTTCCATCTTCTCCGGTATCGCCTTTTTCGCCTTTATAATTGCCATTTCCTAAAATTTCTAATATATTTTTTTTAACTTGCTCATCATCTAATTTCACTCCATTTTTATAAAGCTCTTTTAAAACTTTCAAACTCTCATCAAAATCTTTATTTAGTTCTTTTGTGTTTTTGCTAATTTCTTCTAATATACTGTGCATTTAAATTCCTTTCAAAAAACATTTAACCACATGGAATGTATTACACGCATGATAAAAAATAAAAGTCTTTACTTTAGAGCAACCAAGCTCACTCATAGCTTCTTTTAAAACTTTATCTGCTAGCTTATAATCATCTTTTGAATATGCTTTTTGGCATAAATAATCATGCACGATGCTAGCACTAAAGTACTCACTTTTATATGGAGGATAAATACTCCAAAAAATGCGTGGCACTGAAGCACCATCACTAATAAAACCTTTTGGCACGATAAAATTTAAACCACACAAACTAACTTCAAATTCTTTTACAACTTCAAATCTATCTTTGCCAAAAGGTTTAACTATAACCCTTTTAAGTGTTTTTCTTATCATCTTGCCTACCCTTTTCTTCTTCTTTTATATAAGTATTTGTTTTTAAAAAACCGCTTGAAAAATTCTTTATTTTCTCAACTGCAATATTGTAAATATCTACTTCAGCTATTGCCTTTCTTGTTTTTATACATTGAATATTAATCATCACAGAAAGGATTTCTCCTAAAATCAAGAAGCTAAAACTATAATCTACAAAATAATATAAAGCATCTATTTGCTTTGCACCCAAAGCAAACATAAAAGGTATTCCTAACATTAAAAACTTTGACAAAAGATCAGAAAAGGTATAAGCCTTAACACTTTCATTTAAAGCTAAAGTTCTGCAAAAACCTACTATTGCTGAAAATATAAAAATAACAAACAAAGTAAAAGCTTGAGCTTCTTTAATACCAGTATATGCTAAAAACTGAAAGAAAAAAGCTAAGATAAAAGAACCTCCAAATAAAGCTATATTGGCTGAATTTTCTAAATGCGACATATTAATCCTCCCAAACAATAGCTTCTAAATCTTGTTCAGATTCAGCTTGTTCTATTCTTTCTTTTAAAATATTTGCTTTAAAGGTAATTTCTTGGGTATGAAAAGCTACCATTGAAGCAAATTTTAAAAAATCTTGTGGTGTAAAAGTTACTTTTTCGTCATTTACATCAATCCAAATGATTTCAGAAATTGAGTTAGTTCCACTTTGCATATCAAGCATTAAATTAGTTACAGCTCCATTGATATTAAGCTTGTCTTTTTCTCTTGTTTGGAAAGCATGCTCATTATAAATAAGTCCGCCTTCTAAAGCTTCATCTCTTTTAGCTCTTATTTCATCAAGCTTGATTGTTTTTAGTTCTTCTAAGCTTTTTTGGCGTACTTCATATTTTATATGAAAGATATTACTTAGCTCATCAAATTCTTCTTTTCTAACAAGCTCTTGGCTTTTTTCATCAAAACTTGGCAATTCTTGCTCACTCACTCTAGCAAAACCAAGAGCTTTAAGCTCATCATCATTTAATTTACTTAAAAAATAAGTATCTTCTCCTTCTAATTCTTCCTCATCTACTTTAATAATAACTTTTTTTAAATACACATCTTCATTAAAAAAAACCTTATCATCTATCTTGTAAAACATCTTTCCTCCTTAGTTATAATAAAATGTCAAGTTTCCACGACATTGCAAATTACAATCGCTAGTATTCCACCCTGCTTGTGCGTTGTGACTACCTGTTTGATATGAAGAAAATCTAATTTTATTTGAGTTTATAGCGCCAAATTTTATTTTTGCTTTCACTGGTATTTTTTTATTAGCTGTGTATGATCTTGATGGACCATAAAAACGATGTGAATTAGCATAATTATTCCAAGTTATATCAATAGAATTTGCTGAAGTTTTATTATTCATGTTGTTTGCAGTCCAAACTTCTCCTACAACTAAAACTTCTTTATTTGCTAAATTAGCAGGCATAACATATTCATTAGGTCTTACTAGATTATTTAAACTAAACATATAATTATAATTAGCCACGCCTCCGCCAAGTTCTGGAGGTAAATTAACTTGAAATATTGAATTTGCAAGCATTAGAGTATTCATATTAAGACCTTACTAATCTGATGTTATTTGCTGCTATGCAAAAATAAGCAAAGGTCTCAGTTCCACTAAAACCACTTTGTGCTATTCTAAATTTAAATGGTGCTTTAAAAGATTTTATGTTTTGACAATTATTTATGGTTATGGTTCCACTTTTACCTGCCCCACCCCAATTAGCTATACCCAACTCTGTATTTGCATTTGCTGTTAAAATAAAATGTTGAGCTTGTCTTAAGTCTATGTTTGTTGAACCTACTGTTCCTAAATTTTTAATACCACCACCATAATCTACATACCACTTTCTAGCTAAATGATTATCAGCTGTTGGATTAACTGCACAATTTGGAATAAGCTTAAAAGTAGTATTTCCATTTAAATTAGTAGTTCCATTTGCCGTTAAAGCACCACTTAAAGTTATATTTCCGTTTATTGTCTTGTTTCCTTCTATAGAAACTTTTGTTTTCAAAGCCTCATCTAACATTTTTTTATTTACAAGTCTTTTTTCTTCTAATATAGCCTCCAATTCCTCTTTTTTTTCATCTAAATCTTTTTGAATTTGATTAATCTCTTCTTCAAGTCTTGCTTTTTCTTCTTCTAAAGAAGATACATCGCCAGGTGGAACTTTGTTAAGCTCTTCTTGAATTTGATTTTTTATATTTTCTAATTCATCTTTTTTACTATTTAATTCTTGTTCTTTTTCTAATACTTCATTCTCATGTTTTTCTTGAACATCATCTTTATTTTGCAAATCACCAAGCAAAGAAAGTATATATTTAATATTTTCATCTTTTTGATCAACCCAAATATATGGCTCTATCTTTAAATCATGCTTTAAAATCCAAGCATTATCATCTGTTGTTCTTATATGTATAAAATACTCTCCGGTGCTTTGCTTTTTCCAAATATCACCCAAGTTAGCCTTACTTGGTTCTTCTTCGCTGGTGTGAGTTGGAATATAAACACTTGGATTTTCAGGACTTGTCCAAGTTTTACCGCTACTAGTTTGTACATATACAAAATATTCTCCGGTGCTTTGTTTTTTCCAAATATCACCCAAGTTAGCCTTACTTGGTTCTTCTTCGCTGATAAAAGCAGGTTTTAATTCTTTTGGCAAAGCAGGATTAACCCAAGCTTTATTATCTAAAACTTTCTCACAAACATAAATCTCCCCTTGCATAATGTTTTCATCATCAAGAGGTTTAAACCAAACACTTCCTTCTTTTTTTTGACTTGGTGGTGTTTTTTGAATAAAGTTTATTGTCGGATTTTGTAAAAATTGCAATATTTGTGCTGTTGATTTTTTAAACCATATTTGGTTTAATTTAGGACTAACCGGCTCATTATCACTACTTGCAAAATCAAAAGGATAAACCACTTGCTTATAAAGTTCTTCAAGAATTTCAAGCTTTTCTTTGCTTAAAGCTTCATAAGAAGCTATAGCTTCTTTTACCTTTTCTTCAAATTTATCAATATGTTCTAATATATGTTCATCTATTTTTTCTTTGCTATTGTACAAGTATTCTCTTATAGCTATGATATCTTTACTTGCTTGTTCTAAAATTGTATAAAGCATAAGAGGTGTAGGCTTTTGATTCATTATTCTTCTCCTTTAAAAATTTGATTTATTTCATTTTGCATATTAAGCAGATCTAATAAGTCTTTTAAAATTTTTATAGTATGTTTAGTATCTTCTTTGTTGTTTAAAACTTCAATGATTAATTGCTCATTGTTAGGTATTTCTTTTTGGCTAAGCTTTATCATATTGCTTTCCCATAAAAAACGCTCAATAGAAATATTATGAGCTAAAGATTGACTTAAAGCAGTGTAATCAGCCCCTAAGTAATTATCATTTATTCTTTCTATAATTTCAAAACCCTTTTCATCTATCAAACTTAGCAATTCTTCTGTTTTATTTTGTGTATGTAAAAATAAGGCTTGCTCTAATTCTTTTGCATATTTTAAGAGTTTTAGTTTTTCTTCATTTGCTTCTAAATCAATCTCTTCTAGTTTTAAGTTTATAAAAGACACCAATTCATCTGATTTTTGAGAAATAAATTCACTAAGTTCATTAATTTCTTTTGACAAGCTATTTAATTCTTTTCCAAAAGGGTTTAAAGATCTTACAAAGGCATCTGCTTGCTTATCAAAATCTATAGGATTTTCTAAATCTGGTGGTGATGGTAATTGACTGATTTTAGTTGTAATCATCTATTTTTCTCGCTTTTATTTTTAAAAATCTTTTACTCATACCCTCATCTTGTATGCTTAAAATTTCATATCTACCACCTTCAAACTCGATCAGATAAGACATGTCAAGCTCTAAAAATCTAACTTCGAACTCGCAAAAAGAAGTTTTGTTTGTTATGTTGCCTTGTTCTTTATTTTCAACGATTAAATTTTTACAACTTGCAAATATTTCTTTTATAAAAACTACCTCATCATAATCTAGCTCTTGAAATTCATTTTTACTTTGCATTTTTTTATATATTTTTAAACGATGTTTAAGTTCTTTTGCTTTCATTTAACAACCTTAGAAGAAGGATATTTTATATCTATTGATAAGAGCTTTACTTATATTAGGAAAACTTGTGTTTTCAAAAGCGTGCAAACAATAGTTTTTAAGCCAAAGCTTTATATCTTCTGGAAGCTCTTCATAACCTAAATTAACAATCATTCTTCCACTACCTTCACAATACAAAACATTGGAATTTGTTTTAAATTCTGCTTTGAATTGTGCATTCTCTAAAGAATTAAATGGGGCTAACACAACTCTTTCATTGAAAAAAGATATTTCATAATTATTCTTAACCAATATGCGATTAGTTCTGTTTTCAAATTCTGTTATGGCAGCTTTTAAAGACTGCTTTATGCTTTCATCAAAAACTTCACTATCTATTCTTAGAAATTCTCTTAATTCTTTTATGTTTATAAGAGTTTTTTCAGGTGCATTTAATTCTTTAATAATCATTTTTTGCCCTTACCTTTTTGTTTTTGCTGAGCTTCATCTACTTGTTCATCTACTTGTTCATCTACTTGTTCATCTACTTGTTCATCTACTTGTTCATCTACTTGTTCATCTACTTGTTCATCTACTTGTTCTTCTACTTGTTCTTCTACTTGTTCTTCTACTTGTTCTTCTACTTGTTCTTGCTCTATAAGTATCTTTACAATATTTCTCTTTTGAAGTCGTAGAGCTTCTTTATCATTAAGCTCTACCACATCACCTTTTCTATAAAAAACATCACCACTTAAACAAAATAAAAATTCAACTTTTTTCATGACTTAGACTTTAAGAAGGAGTTACTATTTTACAAACTGCTTCATCTGTGATTAATTTAGCATCAAGTCTTGATCTAACTTTAATTCCAACTAAATCATTTTGAGCATACAATTCATTTAATCTCGTAAAGCTCATAGTTTCTCTATCCCAAATTTCATAAAAACTAAAATCACCGAAGATAGCAGGAATTTTATTAGCACCAAAACCATCTAATGAAGAACAATAGATTACTTTTTTACCTAAAATAGTGTCATATCCACCAGAACTAAGCGCTGGCATCCATAAAGGTCTACCATCTCCATCGACTAATTTATAAAGAGCTTTCATAAAATCATCCCCAACAAGCCAGCATGCATTAGATCTATATGCACTTTTTAATGTAAAAAATGCATCAATTACATCATTGCTTGTAATGCCACTATTACTTGCTAATTCATATTTTGTTTTTGTATTTACAATACCTGTTGGTTTTTTATTTCCATCGCCTTTTATAAATGCTTCTTCCTCTGCTTGTGCAATTTTTTCGGCACTCTTTCTAATTAAAAAACTTTCTAAATTTGAGATATTATCATTTAGTAATTCTTCACTAATTTTAATAATACCTCCCAATTTGTATGCTCCAATAGTTAATTTTGAAAAAGAAGCACTTGCCTCATTAAAACTAGCCATTTCATCAATCCAACCAAAACCACTTATATCTTCAAGTATAGGTATATCTTGATTTGTGGATGATTTTTGCACAGTAGCTATTTTCCTAATTACACTAAGATCTGTCAATTTTGATCTAATTTTTGATTGCAATGTTGTAGGAACTAAAACACCGCCTTTATCACCTGAAGCTTCGTTTAATGCATCTCTTTGCAAAGATGTGTCTATAACTCCACTTCTTAAGTATTTAACAAAAGATCTCATAGAGTCTCTTTCTTCTTCTTTTTGTGGATGTGGATTTTGTTCTAATCTTATACTTGTAACTTCATTTAAAAATTTTTCTCTTTTTTGCTCTTCTTCAAGTCTTAAAAGCTCACTGCGTTTGCTTTCAAAATCTTTAAGCATTTCATTATATTTTTGTTCTTCATCTGTGCTAAATGCTCTTTTTTCATTTTTTGCTTTATTAGAAAGCTCTAACATCTGCTTATGTAAAGCACCTATTTCTTCTCTTATTTTTTGCATTATCTCTCCTTTAAAGTGTTTTAATCATAAGCTCTAGCTCGCGTTCTCTTGCTTGGGCTAAAGCTTTAGCTTCTTTTTGTGTTTGCTCATCAAAAAAGCGTTTTTTTGCATTTTTATCTGCACCTTTCCAAACAGCACTAAGTTCAAAAATTTCAAACTCATTTACAAGTACTTTCTTGGGATTGCTGTCTTTATCTATAGTTTGTTTTAAGATTTTATATCCGATAGATACATCACTTAAAATTCCATCTTTGTATTTTTTAAAAATATTTTGACTTCTCTCATCTTTTGCAAAAATACAGTCACAAACCAATTCGTTATTTTCAACTCTTATATTCTCAATTTTTGCTATAGCATTATCTACGCTCGGATTATGGTCTGTAAAAAGTGTTCTTAATTCGTTATATCTTGCACCGGAGATATCTAATTCCTCAAGATATTCACCCATATCCCAATCCCAACGCTTACAAGCATTAGAATTTGAAATCATGACAAAACTTAATATATTATTATCATTGTCTATATTTCTTATTTTTGCAGTATCTGATCTAACAAAGTTCATATTTTTCCTTAAAATATGTTTTGTATAGATTTTATAAATTTTTTGAGGCGTTTAAATGCGTGTTAGCTTGATATAAAAATTTTATATCAAACCTTGTATATTTAATTTAATTTGTAAAAAGTCATAGTCTTCAATAGGAGCTGAATAATCTTTTAAAATACCAAAAGTGGTCAGTTTTTTAAACCCATTTTCACTTTCATCTGCAATAAATAGTGTCTTTTTATTATAAATGCTTTCAATTAAATCATCATAGTAATCAAAATGAGCTTTTTCTAAGGCAACTATAAATTCTAAAAATTTCGCTTTTTTACCATCTACTACAGTAGTATGTCCCCATTCATTTGTGTTTGTTTTAGAATAATTAAGATAAGTAAGATTAGCAGGGTGTATAGTAATACCTAATTTTTCTTTTTTACCCAAAAGTATATGTCCAACATTAGCAATATCATTTAGAGCATAGAATGTTATTTTTATTTTAGAATTAATGGGATATTTAAAAAATATAAAATCATCTTTGTTGATTTTAAATCTACCAAAAAAATATTCCCACCATGTGCGAGATTTTCTGTAAAATAGTGATTTTTCATAAATAACCCTTTTATCCAATGTTTGTATTTTAATCTTGGATAAATTGGCATTTAATACAGCTAAGGCATCAAAACTTTCTTTAACATCTATAATAACACTCCAAGTTTTATTGTCTTTACTTTGCGTATTTACCTCATCATCAAAACATGCATTTTCATTTGTAGGACGCATTTTTACCCATTTATCGAAATAAACATCTGGTTCTTCATGTTTGTCTTCATCGCTAGCACTTTTATAAATATATCCCTTAAAAGAAACCTCATCGTTGATCTTATATGTTTTATCTTTATCCCAAAGAGCTGTATTATCTTTGCTTATGGTATTTTGCTCTATGATAAACTCCAAAGGTCTTACTATAATCATTTCTCAATCCTTTCTACAATTTCTCTTGTTTGTTTTGTAAGAATTGACATATCCATACAAAGTCTTTTAATGCCTTTATCTACATTGTCTACTTTTGTAATTAATCCATCAAATTTAGAATTTAATTGCTTAAAGCCATTATCTATACCTTTAGAAAGAGCTGTTTCTAATCTTTCAAATATATTAGAAACATCAACCTTTAATCCCTTACCATCTTTTAACGGAATAACTGCCTCAGGATATCCATTTTCTCCTATAATAGCATTTGTTTTTTGTGTTATTATTCCACCATCTGCAAAAGCGAGCGCTTTTTTATTAGGGTTTTTTATTTCTTGATTTAATTCACTATCTACTTTATTAGAATTGTTTTGATACGCAAGCAAAGCATATTTTAAATTTTCTATAGCAGCCACACTTAAAGTACTACCATTTTTTAATTCTTTAATCATACCTTCTAAGTATTTTGCTATAGGTGAATCTTTTCCAAGATACTTAATCATTTCCTGAACTTCTTTTTGGCTTTGCTCTAAAAGAGTTTCTCTATATTTTTTTAATTCTTCTAAAGTCATAGAAGATGTATCTTTTATAGTTTCTTGAAGTTTTTCATTTAATTTTTCATTTTCTAATGTGATTTTGGCAATCTCATCTTGTATTGTATTTAAATCAGCTTCACCTCCTAAATCCTTCATATCATTAGCCATTTTTAACATTTGAAATTGATATTCTTCATAAGATGATGAATTTCTTAAGTCATTTGCTTTGGCACTTGCTGCCTGCTTTAGTTCTTCAAAGGAAGATGAATTAAAATTATTATTTTTAAAATCATCGCTAGCTTTTTTTAGTAATTTTTCATAGTTTTTACTTATCATTTGAGGTGTTTGAATAGTTTGCTTAATCAAATTATCACTAAAGCTAGCAAGAGATGATAAAATATTTTTTTGATTGTTTAAATTTTCTAAAAGTTTATTGTTTTCATTAATTTTAATTTTGGCATATTCTTTTGAATTCTCATCTTCATATGCTTTTATAAGCTCATCAACCTTAGCTAACTCATTCAAATGCTCTGATGAAAAAACTAAACCACCTTGCTCTTTCATTATTTGTTCAAAGGAAGTGATAATGGCTATTAATTGTTTTCTAAGTTCAGTATTACCAGTGCTTAAAAAATCATTTATTCCTTCATATCCAAGCTCTAACAACTTATCATTAGCACTAAAAATATCTTTAAAAATATCTTGTTCTTCTTTACTTAGATCATCTTTTAATCCACCCATTATAGTAGCATACTGATTAAGCAAATCATTAACTTTAAAAACACTAGTATCCAATCCATTAACACCTGCAAAACTTTGATTTATCTGCATTAATTCACTTGTTTTATTAATAATGGTTTGCAAGATGTTATTTACTTGCTCATTTGCACTTGCTAAAGCTTGTAACAATTGCTCCCAAGCTTCTACATTTTCAGTTGAAAAATCATTTCTTAAGCTTTCATTATAAGCCTCATTAAGTTTATCTAGTGAAATTTGTGAAATATTTTTAAATTCATCTTCTTTTAACCCTAAGATATCAAAACCACCACTTACATTTCTAATGGCAGTTTTTAGTGCATACATGGTATCATCTAGAGTAATTTTTGCCACCTTCACAGGATCATTTTTATATATTTGACTTAAAATATTACTTTGCATACTCATAAACTGACCAAATTGCTTAGAAAGTTGCTGTGCATAAGATATATTTGCTTCTTTAGCAGCTTGCTGTATGGCTTTGATTTGTTCGTTAATTAATTCATTATCATCAGTATTTAAAAAACTTTTTAATAAAGCATTTGGAACGGCTGTATCTATAAGAGAATTGCCACTATATTTCCCTGCGTTTATTTCGTATTTGTCTAAATTTGCCCCTAACCTTTCTAATAATGCATATTGATTATCCAAAAATAGATTAAGTTCTTTTATCTTTCTATCATTTATATTTTGATATTCAGTCCAACTTTTTTTACTAAACCACCCTTTCTTTTGATAATCAATATAGCTTTGCAAATTTCCTTGTGAAAAATGATCTTTAAAATTTATATCTTGCCAAAGTCTTAGACCACTTCCGGTAGCTTTAGTTTTTCCAAAAATTCCACCTATAACACTACCTAAAAGACCACCTACCAAAGTACCTATACCAGGTGCTATTAAAGAACCCAAAACTCCTCCTATAGCACCACCACTTCCAGCATGAGTATCAGCTTTAAATAACATATCTCCAAGCTTTCCTATACCATAACCCAAAAGACCACCACTTAATGCATTAGTAGCTAAACCACCAACAAAACCCAAAGTAGAACCAATACCACCGGCTAAAGCTCCATTTATACCGCCAATACCTAAAGAACTCCATAAAGCACCAGAACTAAAAGAAGTTAAAGCAGTCCCTCCAAAAAAACTACCAAGATATGCACTTCCTAAACTTAAAATATTGCTTCCTAGTGTTCCTATATTTTTTATTAAATTAGAAAAATTTTGAAACACAGAAGTAAAACTATCACCAATACTGCTAAAATTAAAACTACTAAAACTTTGTATTTTTTCAAATGTAGAGCCACTTAAAATACCTTCTAATGCATTAAATCCACTTAGCACATTAGATACACCATTTAACACATCTTGTCCTTTTTTAACCTCTCCATTAGAAGATATAATAACTTCTTTACCATCTATAACACCGGTAAAATTTCCATTATTATCTTTTTTTAAACCTAAATCTTGAGAAATTAAACTAACATTTTGATAAGAATTGTTCGCACCCATTAATGAATTTGTAAAAATGCTTGATATTGATCCGCTAATAGAACTAATAGCAGGTGATAGCATATCCATAGCTAAGGATTTGCCTAAACCTATGAATAATTCTTTTAAATTTTTTATTTTTCCTTCTATAAAATCAAAAAAACGACTTTCTATGGTTCTTTGCATATTTGCTATCATCTTAAGATAATCATTTTCTACATTTTTAAATGTTTTTGATGCATTTTTTTCTACATTTAGAAAAGCTTCTTTTTGCGTCTTTATAAGTTTTTGGAGATCTTCTTTATCTAAAATATCTACAAATTTCTCTCTTAATTCTATTTCTTTCAAAGCCCAAGCTTCTTGTTTTTTACCAACACTTTCATAAAATTCAAGCATTAAACTCTTATAGGATTGAAATTCTTTTTCACTCTCTTTTAAATCAAGATCTATAATCATTTCTTCTTTAGCTTTTTGTATAGTTTTACTATCAAAACCTATTTCTTTGAAATGTTTTAATTTTTCATTGATAGATTCCAAGCTTTTTTCATACTCACTCATAGTGATTTGTGAAAGTTCTTTGAGTGCTTGATTTTGCTCTTTTATGATTTGAGTATGCTTTTCTTGAGCAAGTTTTGCTTTTTCTTCTTGATCTAGTATTCTTTTAACCTCATCAGCTTTAACAGCATGAGCTAATGCATTAGATATAATGTTTACCTGCTCTACTAAAGCATTATTTTGCTCCCAATTATTAATACTAACAAGTTCTAATAATTTTTTATTTAAATCATCTAAAGCTTTGTTTGTTTTTTCTAACTCTTGGCTTTCTATTTTTGGAATTTGAATTTTTGTTATTAATTCAACTGCATCCTTTAACTCCTTATTGAGCTTTTCTACACTCTTTAGTTTTACCTCCTCTTTTGCATTTTGCTTAATTTTATCATCTAAAAATGCTATTTTTTGAGCAATATTTGCTATCTCTCTTGCATCTTCAACACTTTGTTCTCTAATAGCCCCCATAAAAGAAAAATCTATTTTTTGTAGATAAGAGATTGCTTTTTTATAATCATCCCCTATGATTTCAAATGAATATTCTTTTAAAAAATTTCCTATTGTGTTTTGAAAGCTTCCAATATCTGATATACTTTCCAACTCTTTTTCTAATTGCTCTTTTTGTTTTTTCAAATCTTCTATATCTAAAATTTCAATTTTTCTTTTAAAAGAAGAATTTAACTTTTCTGTTTTCTCATACGCTTTATCTAAAGCATCTTCTATAGCAAACAACCTTTCTATTAAAACTAAAGGTATAGCATTCTTGGCAACATTTGATAACGCTTTAAATCCCCTAGATAAAACAATAGTTCTTTTATTTATTTCATTTATACTTTGAGTATTAGAAAGCAACCCGACTCTTTGTAGATATAAAGCATTTTTAGTATCTAGTATCGAAGCTTTTAGTTCTAAAAATCCTTTAGATAAAATCGGAGCTATTTTAGAGTATGCCTTTAAGCTAGCAAAAGCCAAAGAAACATTAATAAGTATAGGTGTTAAACTCTGAAAAGTTTTAATAAAACTAGAAATACTATCTTTATTTTCTTCCATGTAAATATTTAGCTTTAACAAGCTTTCATTTACACTTTCAAATATAGGCTTACTCAGCTCTCTTTTTAATTTATCTATATTTGACTTTAGAAGTCTAACATTATCTTCATATCCTCCAAGAGCTAGCTGAGCAACCTTAACATTTTCACTTGTTTTTTGAATAATTAAATTATATAGATTACCACTTGCATTAGCTTCTTTAATAGCTTCGTTAGTAAGTCCGATTTGTTTTAAAAACCTACCAAGATCAGAACTTGATAATACAGCTCCATCTCCAAGACCATCTATTGTCATTTTCAGCTGTTCTACTCCAAGACCTGATATTTTAAGAGTTTGCATTAAATTTTCAAAAGATTTTATACTTTCATCAAAATTCATATTTTTTGAAGCACCTGCATAAAAACTAGAAAAAATATCCGCTAAATCTGATACAGCATATCCTGACTTAGCAGATAAATTATTAAACTGCTCTAGTGTTTTAGCGCTTTGTTTTAATGACAATTGATATTTTTCTTGTATATTTAGTGTCTTACCAAAAGATGTAACATTGGATGAATTTACAGCTATTAAGGAAGCTATATTCTTCTTTGTTTTTTCATATTGAGCATTTAATTCTATAAAAGATTTGGCATAATTACTCACGCTATCAAACATAGCTTTATAACCATGATAGCTTTGCACAAAATGTGCATTCATATCTAGTATCGCTTTAGATAGACCCAAAAAGCTTTCTTTGGTATCTTTTGTTTTTTGATTTAGATTAACAAAGCTTTGGTTTAACTTATTAACACTAACCACTCCTTTATTTGTATCAACACTTATACCAACTTTTACATTTTTTGCCACTTTAATTTCCTTTTATATATAATTTAGCTAGAATGAAAACAAAAAAAGGTATTAGAATGTTTTTTTACTCTTATGAGCCACTTACTTTTATAACTTTGCTGTTTTTGCTTGTGGTGTTTTTTATGGCTAAAACTAAGAGTAAAAAAGAATTTCAAGAAAAGATTATTGATGAAGAACTTGCTAGCTTTACTAAAGCTGTTGATATTTTTCTTAAAGAAAACAAACCACAAAAAGCTCTGCTTAGTGCAAAAGCTATGCAATTTGGTATAAAAAACAATCTTTTTAATCATGATATAAAAGTTCAGTTTTGTCAAATTTTGCAAGAAAACCCAAAAGAAAAAGAATTTATCGTGGAGATTGATCATAGTTTATTATCCTAAAAGTTCTAAAAAATCTAAACCTAATTTTTTTAAATCTATATTTTGATTTGTATTAGCACTTTGCTTAATTGATGGCTTCAAATGCTCACTTAGTAAAAAATCTTCACATTTGTTTTTAACTCCCATAAAAGATGCAATCATACTAAGCAAAATACTAATTTGTATTTCATTTCTATCGCAAGCTAAAGGCTCATTAGACAAAAACTCCATCCACTCATTAAATTCTGCCTGGGTAATGCTTTGTTCTAGTTCGCCTATTGTTTTTCCTAATGCAAGGGCTAGGCGATATTTTAATCGCCCTTGCTCTCTTGCTTTGGGACTTCTACACTAAAGGTTAAAATTTCATCAGCTATTTTAGAAATAACAGCGAGTGCAGCTTGATTAAGCTGTGTAATTTCTTTTTTGCTTAATCTTGGCTCTACAAGTCCTTTTAAGACAACTTCGGTTCTAAAATTAGAGTTGTTGCTTATGGCTTCTATATTGATTTCATTAATATCATCACCATCTTTACTATCTTTTTTAAACTCTATTTTATGATTTTTCATAAGCTCATATTGTTCTAACATAGAAAGTTGTTTTATGGTTATTTTTTCATCAATGCCATCAATATTAATTTCCTTTGTTTTAAGAGAATTGTTTTGTAAAAAATCTTTTAAATTCATTTTTTTCTTCCTTTTTGTGTAAATTTGTTAATGTTGAATTCTTCTTCAGTGGCAGATGAAGCCACACCACTGCTTCCATCGCATGTGTATTTTTTTCTTATATCTTTATTTGCTGGATATGTAAGAGATAAAGGATTTGGATAAAAATAAATTGTCTTGCCTTTTAATTCTTCATAAGTTTGACCTTGAGTTGGCTCATTTTTGATTTCATGAATGATGTTTTCATCATCTTCTTTTACCCATTTATCCTCATGTTCTTGCTCACTATCTATAAATTCTTTACTTTCATTAAAAATCTGCTTATTAGCATATGGACACACACCTCTAACGCTATCAAAGATATATACAAGTCTTTCATCATTAGTTTGTGGCGTTTTTAGTGTGCTTGGATTTGGATAGTAATAGATCGTTTTTGATTTTTTATCCGCATAAACATCACCTACATTTAACGCATCGCTAGTATGCTCTATATTATCTCCTTCTTCAAATCTAAAAGGAGTGATGTCTTTTGCTTCTCCTATTTTTTCTGCTGTAATATTTGCGCTAAATTTATTATTAGCTTCGCTGGTAACTTCAAAACCCGTTATTTTCATTTTGATTTTTAAAGTTGTTTTTCTTTCATCATTAACCTCAACAATAATAAAAACTTCTTCATTTTCTTCAAAAGCCTTTTCAAGATAATTTACACCTTCAAAATCTTGCGTTTTTCCATCTTTTACAAATTTATAAAGCAAAGACATATTCACAGTGGCACTTGTTTTTTTACCTACTGCATTTATTTCTTCATAATCTCTGTCATTAATTGGGCTTAATTTTTGACTTTCCCTACTTCCTCCTTTAAGTCCTGAAATGCTAGTTAAAAAACCTGCTTGTACTGGTGTAGATCCGGCTGTTTCCATAGCACGAGATAAAACTAATACTCTAAGACCTTGAACATCTGGTGCTTCTGAAATTATTTTTTCTTTTGGCATTGGTTCTCCTTGCAATAAAATACAAATAGATTTTAAGAAAACTTTGAGGCGTTAGAAAGCGTATTAAAATTTAAAAGTTAAAAACATATTACTGTAATAAAAACCATTTTCTTCATCTTCTCCGGCTATGAGTATATCTGTTGGCTTTTTATCTATACTAAACAATAAATTTTCCAAATCTTCTTTTATATTTCTTAACTTTTGATACTTTTTACTATATATGGTAAGGGATATTTCTATTTCTTTTACTAATAATTTATTATCAATACTTAAAACTATTTCTTCATTGCTTATTTCATAAACTATAAAATTTTCTTTACTTTCTATAGTTGCTTTTATAGGATAAATATCTAGTTTTAATTCATTTTCTAAATTTTGTAGAAAGCGGACTAAAAATTCTTTGTACATTTTCATTTAAAACCCTAATTTTTTTAATTCTTTTTCTAATTCGTTTTGAACTAAAATATCTGCCTTTGGTTCTATTTTTTTTGTAGCATTTTCCATAGTTTTATATCCTTTTACAAAACTTGTTTTACCTTTTTTGTTTTTTCCTCCTCTATGCCAAAATCCATGCTCTAAAAAATGTGCATAATAAGCACTAGAAAAATACTCTATTTTATTTTTCTTTTTATTCTTTTTCTCTAAAGTCCATTTTTTAAAACCTTTTAGTTTTTCATATCTTTTTTGGCTTACTTTTTTCTTTTTAAATACAACAGCAGCTGCCCTATAAACACCTTTTTCTAAATTTCTACTTGTAACAGCCCTAACACTTGATCTTAAAAGACCACTTTCTTTAGGTGCTGTTTTTTTATAAACCTTAGCTATTTCCTTGCTTACACTCATAGCGCCTTTTCTAGCAGCTTTTGATAATGATGAATTACTCAGTGTGTTTAAATCTTTCATTAATTCTACAAGACCTTCTACTTCTATTTCTCCCAAACCCCATCCTTTAGTGCATTTAACTTTCCTAAATTTAATGCTATAAGATGTTCATTTCCATTGCTAATTGGGTTCATCTCCTCTAATGCCCTAACCTCATTAATACTCATAACTCCATTGTTTAAAGCTTTTGTATAGCTTTCCCATCTTGAAGCACTATCAGCTCTTAAAATAGCATTGATATTAAATTTAAAATAATATTTTCCCCATTCGCTTTTAGTAAGCAAAAAGCGATTAAATGCTTGTTCTATTTTTGTAGTAAGAGGCGTGATTGTTTGAACCATGTAGTTTGTTTCTTGTTGTTCTATGTTAGAAAATGTTGCTCTAGAAAGATCTCCTAGCTTATGCGGGGGTATGTTAAATAATCTTGCAATTTCTATAATCTGAAATTGTTTGCTTTCTATAAATTGACTATCTTTATTTGCGCTTGTAGTTTGAGTAAATGTAGAGCCACTTTCTAAAATGGATATGTTGTAAGCTTTCTTTTGACTATAGTTTTCTTTAAATGATTTTTTCAATCTATCATATGCTTGATCACTAAGCTCATTTGGAACAGTAATAACACCACTTGTAAAAGCACCATTTTGAAAAAAGCTAAGCCCATGTTGCTCTATGGCTGTAGCTAACTTTGCTGTGGTTTTACTTTTTCTTAAAGGTGCTATTCCATTGACACCATCTTTTGTGTGGTATGGAACATTGACTATTTCATCATAGCTTAAAACAACACTGCCATTGCTAGAGTATGCACTATAAAAGTATTTTCCACTTTGTTTAAACAATGAAATATCTTTGTTTTCTATAAGTTCTATGGAGCAAATTTGCCCATTTCTTTTTCGCATAGGATATAAAAAACCATTTCCATAAATAAGCATTTGCACCATAAAAGCTTCTATAAGTGTAAATGGTGTCATGGTTTCATTTGGTGCAATTTTTATAAGATCAAACAAAGGATGATTAGTGGCCAACACAGAGCCATTTTTTTCTTTTTTGTATAGATTTAATGGCAAAGAAGCTATTGTTTCGCTTATGTTTGATATAGCTGCAATTACAGCAGAAAGCTCATCAGAATTTACCTTTTCTTCTGAAAGGAACTCTAAGGTATGATAATCTTGATTTCTTTTTTGTGTTTTAAAAAATGATTTTATTTTATCTAGCATTCAAAGCCTCGTTTTTTTAAGTATTTTAAAAAAACTTTGAGGCGTTAGAATGCGTATTTGGTATAAAAACACAAAATCTTACATTACAAGATTATAAAATACTTACTATTTTTTGTGCTTATTTAAAATATTTACATAATTTTCACATTCCGTTTTTAACAATTCAAGTTTTTCAACACCCAAAGGATTAATAGGTTTAATTTTTTTATTTATATAATCATCATATCTATCCCGCATAACTTCTACCATTAAATGCGCAAAATGCTCCATTATAATATCTTCATCCACGCTATTATTTTGAATCAATGTTTGAAGTACTTCAAAATAATTTAACATCATCCTTACCGATCTTTCTAATTCTAAATTATTTTCAATTTCCCTTGTTATTTCTTCTTTTCCTAATTTGTTTTGTATACCATGCTGTTTTCTTGTATAATCCCTTGCTTCTATAAAATGCTTTTCATCCCATTTTAATATCATTTGCATTGTCAAATTAAATTTATCTACCTTTGTTTTTTCAAAATCTGCTCTTGTTTTTTCAAAAATAGAATAAGCATTTAACACCAATGAACATGACACTGCATAAGCAGAAATAATATATGCAATAGTTTTAATTTCTAAATTAAAATATAAACATAAACATACGATTGCAAAAAACCCAATCAACCATAAAGCAAAATACCAATTTTTTAATAATTTCATTGAAACACCTTTAATATATAATTAAATTTCATTGAAATTATATATTATTTTTTATTTTTTGTTAAATTTTTAAACTGTAATGGGTATTTTAAAAAGAATATGTAACTATCTATAGCTTTAAAAGGTTTGGAGGATAGTTACATGGAAAACTTAAACTTTCCGACTATTTTTTATTCAAATGTTTGGCTAATTTTTCTAAATTATCATCACAGCAAAAACTAAAATCACATTTGTTCTCACCAAAAATTTCATTATACCTTTTCTTTTTATCATCAATATTACTCTTAGTATTGATAACATATATCTTATAGTTTTGTTTATTTTGCAGAGCGCTTTTAAAAAGATAGACAACAGATAAGTCTGTTATAGGAAAAGAAAAACCATAAATATAAATATTCTTAGCCTTTTGTATAGCCTTAAAAGCTTTCTTCCATAGAGACTGTATTTCAATATGGTTATAATTACTTGTTTTATCAAGTATAGGAGGGATAATAAGCTGTCGCAAACTTTCTTTTCCTATATTTTCCTGATATTCTTCAAATTGGCTAGTTGTATTGTGACTATAAAAATATATAGGACTATTTTGATAAATTTGATCACAATACCAATTAATTGATCCGTGTAGTTTAATAATTTCAGTTGAATTTTTTTTACCGTTATCAAGATTACTATTATAAAAATTAAAGCCTTGTTGCACTGATTCTGTTCTTTCATCGATATATTTTATAGGCATTTTATAAAATATATTATAAACATTATCTTTAGATACTTCTTTATCTAGCGTTAAAAACAACATTTCTTCAAGCAATAAATCATAATTCAATGTTATACAAGTACATTTGTTTTTATTTATAAATTGTGATAGACTTTCTATATTTTCATTTGAACTAGTAATATTTTTATTTTTCAAATTTAAAAAATATCTTCCAATCTTTTTTATTTTTTCAATATAAGAAGCTTCATCTCTTAAGATATCTTCTTTTGTTTTAAAAGGCAAAGGCGTTATAAGATAAGTTAAAAGCTGTTCCAAATTATCTTTGTAGATTTTTTCATTTTCATGTATAAAATTATTATCCAAAAAATAGTTTGACAGCTCGGCAAGAGTTGGGTAAGAATTATTTAGAGATTTTGAAAAACCCGCACCAAAAAAGAAAATATCACTACCATTCATAAAAATCCTTTTTTTTGAAAATTATACATTATTTTTAACCTTTCAAAATAAAATCTTTTCATTGCTTTTTGCAATTTTTTGTTAAATTCTTTTAAATTAAAATAAAAGGATTGATCATGCAAATGCAAGAAGTAATTGAGAAGTTAAAAGACATACTTGCAAGTGAAGGTAAATGCGAATTAAAAACAAAAGATATAGCCAAAGAATTAGGTATCCATCCAGACACTTTTAATTCTATGAAATTTAGAAACTCCATTCCTTATGCACATATTTTAAACTTCTTAGAAAAAAGAAATATCAGTATTAATTACTTCTTTTATGGAAGCTCTCCAAAAGATCAATTAGAATGTGAATACAAATATAAAATTTTAAAACTATATAAAACCAATGCTAGCTTAGGTGGAGGTGGTATTAATGATATTTTAGACTTTGAAAACATATTAATAGATCAAAAGATATTAGATTTTTTCAAAACAAAAGATTGTGAGCTTATTACTTGTTATGGTGAGAGTATGGAGCCAATTATCAAAGATAGAAGTATTTGCGTAATAGATAGAAATAAAACTTTTAAAAATAAAAGTATTTGCGTAGTTAATACTAAAGATGGACTTTTTGTCAAACAAGTTTTAAAACAAGATAATGGAGTGATTTTACACTCTTTAAATCCTTTATATAAAGACATATTTTATAAAAATGGAGATTTTTTGCTAATTGGTGTGGTAGTTGGAGAGCTCTCTAAGATCTAACAGCACACAATAAGCTTTGCCAAGCTATTGTGCATTTAATCAACAAAAGGAGAAAAAATGAAAGAGATTAAAAACTATACTGATGAAGAATTAAAAGAAAAAATTATGCAGGATTTAGAAGATGAATTTAAGACTTTATATAAAAGACTTTTAAAAGAAAAAGATTATCTAGCAAGAGATAATATCTTAGAGCTTATGACTATTTATAATATGGGAATATATTCTTATTCTATTGCAAAAATACTTGAAATAAATGAAGATAAAACCATTATACAAGTGCCTTTATTTGAAAGATATATTATAGGTAGGAAATTTGTAGTTCAATACAATAGCAAAAAACAAAGATATGAATTAAAAAGCACTTTTTGTGAATTTTAAGGGGTTAAAAATGAGTATAAAATATCCAAATATAAAAGTTAAATTAATCGGAGAAGATGGTAATGCTTTTTCAATTTTAGCTAGAGTTGATAGTGCTTTAAAAAAAGCTAAAATAGACAAAGATATTAGAGATGAGTTTTTTAAAGAAGCTACAAGTAAAGACTATAATCACTTATTAAATGTCGTATCAAGCTGGGTTAAAACAATATAATTTACAACAGCACACATTCAGCTAAGCCAAGCTAATGTTGTCTTATCAAAACAAAAGGATAAAAAAGATGAATAGAACAATATTAGATATAAGACAAGGTGTTGGCAAGAGATTTATAAATGCAATCTGTAATCAAAACAATGAACTTGTTTTTGAATATCTTAAAAATGGTATGAGTGCCACAAAAGAATGCATGGGCGAACAACCTATGTTTTATGCTATTAATCATAATAATTTTGGAACTATTTTACTCTTATTAAAATACGGAGCTATTTTAGAAAAAGATTATCTAGAAGAATGCAAAGAAAATTTTAGAAAAGAAGCTTTAGATTTTTTAGCTTCTTTGCTTAAGTAAAAGAGAATATTAAAAAATATTCTCTTAACTTTATTTTTAAAAGTTCATTATTAAAACCTCCTTGCTCTCTTTTCTTTTTAAAACATTATTATTTAAAGAATATCTTACTTTTAGCTCCTTAAAATTAAAATCTTTATAAAGTTCTCTTACAAGCTCACAATCATTATAAGAAAGCATAAATTTACCCTTGATGTTTTTTAATAACTCATTTAATAGTTTATGCTCTTTTATTCCAAAACCATTAGTGTTTTTATAATAATTTTCAGTCCCCACATAAGGTGGATCTAAATAAAACAAAGCTTCATTGTAATCATATTCTTTTAAAATATATTCAAAGCTTTTATTCTCAATACTAGCATGTTTAAGCCTTTGTGTATGTAAGCTAAAATCTCTAAGCAATCTTTTTGGCGCTCTTTGTTTGCTCATAGCAAATTGACCCATGCTTGATCCAAAAGAAGTGCTAATAAGATAAAAATAAAAAGCAGCTCTTTCTATATCATTCCTTGGCTTTAATTCTTTATTTTTTATCATTGCAAATATCTTTCTACTTACTAACATAGAATTAAGCACATTTGCTAAGCTTTGTGGTTTATTTCTAATACAAAGATGTAGATTAATAAGCTCGTTATTTATATCATTAATAACTTCTATTTTTGATGGGCTTTTTTGATAAAAAACACTCAAAGCTCCGCCAAAAACTTCTATATAAGTTTTATGCTCTGGCATTAAAGCAATGATTTCTTTAGCTAAATAGTTTTTACCACCCACCCAAGCAAATGCAGCTTTTAATTTAGTTTGTGTAGGTTTAGTTTGTGTGCTAGTTTTTAGAAATTTGTTTATAGTGTTCATAACAAATTCCTTTTAAAATAAAATTTAATTAGCTAGCTTCTAAAAAGAAGGTTATAATGCTTTTGCTAGTTTTTAGAAAGGAGAGCTTATGGCTTTCCTAATGCTTACAAGCTCCTAATACCCCGTTTTTCATAAACACTTTCTTGAGGTTTTGCAAAGGTATTTTTAGTCGCTATGGCAGTTACTAAAGCTGAAATTGCATCTATTCTTTCACTTGATTTTTTCTTATCAGGTTTTATATTTTCTCTTGCATCTTTATCTATTACCAAATTATTATTACACCATCTAAAAATAGGATTTGCATTGTGGTTTATAGTTTGTTTTAATACTCTTATTTGATACTCTTTTAGTGGTTCGCTTATACTTGCAAAACCTTGTCTAATTTGTACGCATTCTAAGTTTTCTTCACTAAGTTTTTTGGCTACTTCAGTGCTATTCCAAGGATCATAACCTATCATTTTGATATTAAGTGTTTTACTAAAACAAATAATATCTTCTATCAATATGTCATAATCTACACTATTACCTGGTGTTAAAGTCAGATATCCAAGCCTAGCCCATTCTAAATATGGAACCTTATCTCTTCTACTTCTTTGCTCAGCGCACAGTCTAGGTGCATAAAATTTAAAATCAACATGTAAAATTTTATCAATTTCGCAGATTATAGCTAGTGCAGTCAAATCTGTCGTAGCTGAAAGATCTATTCCCATAAAAACATCAGAAGTTAAATTTATTTTTCCAAGATTACACTTCATAAAATCATCATCTTTTACAAAAGCACCAGCATTTGAAGTCCATATGTTTAAATGCTTTGTCTTAAAACTAACCTCATCGTTTGCATTTGATTTTGCTTTTTCAAAATATTCTCTTAATTTTTCTATCTTAACTCCATACCCTAAAGCAGGATTTACTTTAGCCCACACTTTTTCATCATGCCAATCATCATCTTCATTTGGTTCGTAAATTTTAGAGTATGTAGAAGGATCATTTATAATACCACAAGCAACCTTTTTACAATAATCATATTGTTTTTTCATCTCTGAATTTTGGTTATAACCTGCTGTCGATATTACTATACAAAGAGAATTAGAACGACTTGCCGTTCCTTCTTCTAAGACCTTGTATAATTTTCCATCTTTTGCAGCATGAAGCTCATCGTAAATAAAAACATAAGGTCTTAATCCATCTTTAGTTTCACTAGTAGCTGTCAAAACCTTTATAAAATCTTCAAACTTTGTATTTTTTTTACGAATTTCCCTATAAGTCTTATATTGATAGCACATATCATTCAAATGCTTTTCTTGACTTATCATAGATGAAGCTGCATTAAAAACTAACTTTGCTTGTTCAGTTTCATTTGCAGCACAATATATTTTCTTTCCTTTTTCTTTATCCACAAAAAGAAAGTAAAGCAAAATAGCTCCTATAAGCTCTGTTTTGCCGTTTTTTCGCGGAATAAATAATAATGCATAAGAATACCTCCTAGCATTTTTTTCTTTTGAATATGTAGCAATAATGTCTATTATAAACTCTATTTGAAAATTTAAAAGAGCAAATGGCTTTCCTGCTAATTCTCCATCGGTATGTTTTAATAAAGATACAAAAACAACTGCGTTTAAGGCTATTTTTTCATCTATATAAAATGGAGAATTTTGAAATTCTTCGTTTTTTATTTTGATATATTTTTTAGCATAATTTAAAATATCTTCTCTAGATCTTAACTTGATATCATTCATCTTCTTTCCCCAATAAAACATCAAAAGGAGAGCTTTCTTTTTTCTCTTTTGGATTTACTCTTGTCCTACTTGGAGCACCTATGCCTAAAATTTTAGCCAAGCCTATTACATTTTTAGTTAGAGAGTTAAAAGCAACTAGCTCGGGAGTGATAATCTGCACTCCTTTATCACTTGTAGCACAAAAACCTCTTTTCTCTACCTCTTTACTTGAGCATTCTAGCAAGATGAGATTTTTAGCATATACTTTAATAATATCATCTTCAAGATCATCATAAATTCCTAAATTAATTAAGTCGTTTTTTACTTTTTGAGCCAATTCTTGCTCTATTGTTTGAAAATTTAAGCTAATTTCACTTATTTCTTTATCTTTAACAATTTGCTTGTTTTTTGGTTTTTCTTTTATAATGCTTTCATCTATAAAAAGTGCTATTTCATTTTGCTTTGAGTTATGGTGATTATCATCTTGTCTTCTTTTAGCTAACTTTAGTATTTCTTCTTTTGGGTAAGGTTTAGCTTTTCCTCTTAAAACCTTAACTCCATTTTTCTTTAAATATCTACTCAAATACTCTTTAGAATTAATATTTAGTATTTGCAAAACCTCATCACAACTTAAAAATTCTTTTTGCATTAACACCTTTCTTTTTAGTGATTTTATACAAAACATAAGGCGTTAAAGTGCGTATTAGTTAATTGGGCGTTAAACATAAGGAAAACATGCAAAAGAAATTAAAGCACAAGCCCCAATTATTCATATTTTAAACTTGGTATTTATTGGTTAATTAGTTAGTCAATTACACACGCAATAAAAAAAATAGCTCGCATTTTTTCGCGACTAGCCGGTCGGTGACCAGAATATCGATTTTATAGAGATTTAACCCCCTACCCCTTTTAATTCCTCTTTGGTTTTTTTATTGTGACAAGTCATACATAAGCTTTGCAAATTTGTTACATTTAGTTTTTCTCCACCTTGTCTTATAGGGATAACATGATCAACAATTTTTGCAAATCTTCCACATTTAAAACAAAATGGATTGTCATTAATAAAACTAGAACGTAATTTCTTCCACTCTGCACTATGATAAAAACTAGAGCTATCTCTATCTCTTTTGAAAGCATCATAGTGTTTATTTTGATTTCTAACAGTTGTTATCTTACACTCAGAACACTTACTCAAATGCGAGAGTATCTTCTTTCCGCATTTGCAAAATTTATACGTATTCATCTTTTATAAAAACCTATTTCGGTTTTCTTTGTAAGCGATACTTTAAATTCATATTCAAAATCATCATAAGCCTTAATAGCATAACAACTATAACCAGCTTCAATTATCTTCATAAACCATTCAGGTAGCAAAATAAAGAAATTTCCACCAACTCTTTTAACTTTAAAACCACTTTTAATATCATTAACATTTCTATGAAAATTATCATATAATCCAAGATTATTTATAAAAATCTTTGCAGGTACAGCATTGTTAATTATTTCATTTTTAAACATTTTTCTACTCTTATCAAATTAAAGCAAAAAAATAAGTGAAGTTCCTTATATTTTGTATTTTATCATAATTTCACACAAAAATAAAAAATACATAAGTTTGGAATGTTATTTGCTCTTACTAAGATACTAAATAGCAAAAAGTATTTATATCTTTTCTCCGCAATAAACAACCAAATAAAAGCTATTGCTCTTATTAAACATATGGCTTTTAATCGGAGCATTAGTCGACATCGTATTAATTTTAATCGGAAATATAAAAAATATACTAATATTGACTTTAATCGGATTAAAAGAAACCGTTGCTGTGCATATATTGAATTGTAAAGTAATGGGTTACTCAGTGGGTTACTAATAGAATAAAATATATCTAAAAATAGATATCAAATGAAATTTTTTAGTAGCTGACCTCGGGCACCATTTGTTTTTTACTCCCAAGTGTTTTTTTGGCAAATTATATTCAAAATATTAAAAAAGAGTTTTTATTTTAATTAACAAACCACACCTGCTAAATCTACCATTTACTTACTTCAACCTCACATTCATAATCATATTAGATAAAAAGATACTATCTTTATTAAAGCTTTTTAAGTTATATTCTAGTTTTAAGTATCTTTTTTGTATATCTTGCATTAAAGTTGAAAGATTGTATAAACTTAAACTTTCTAATATATTTATAAGTTCTATCTTGCTTAAAGTATTAAAATCATTTAACAAGCTAAGATAATTACTTATAATAGAAGAAGAATTGATATTGTGAAATATAATTTTATTTTTTATATCTTCTTTAATAAAAAATTGATTATTTTTTATATAAAAATAATCTTTAAGATGATGATCACTTAATATTTGATTGTAAAAACTTAAAAGACTTTCTTTACTATTTAAGTCTATAAAATTTAAAAATATATTTTCTTTTAATAATGCTTCTTGTAATTGTTTTAAATTTTTAAAAGCTTGATTTATACTAGAAGTATTTTTTAAAGCATAAATGATATTATCATCTTTAGAAATTTTTCTATTTATATTATATTGCAATAAAGGATTTTTATAAAGTGTATCACTATTGATTAAGATATTGATATGAAAAGATTCTTTACTTTTATTAGTTAATTGAAGCAAAGATATAACATCTTTTATAACTTGTAAAATATCATTTGCTACTTCACCATAGCCCCAAAAGTAAAGATAATATGATTATCATCTATATTTGTAGCACCAAATAATAAAGAAGGTGTAAAAATTAAAGCACTAAGGAATAAAATGTAAAATCTTTTCATCAATTATATTAAAGAAGTTAAAGAGTTTGTTTGGTATAATTATATTAAGGGTGAACGCCAAAGGGGCGCAACCCTTTAGCGTTAATTTACCGCCCAGAAGGGAGGTGAGCATAATGCTAACAAAAATTATCCTTATAATTATACTCTTAACACTTTGCTATGTCAAGGCTCATTGAGTACCCCCTGCTTTTGCAGGGTTTAGGATAATCCCTTTGGCTTACCAAACAAACTTTTAACTAAACTTCATCTCCTTTCTATAATTTTATTTTCTTTTTAATTAGTAGGTTTTCTTATTAAATTCTCAAGATTGCTTTCAATCTTTTCTTGTATTTTTATAGAATCAGCTTGTATTTTATCTACATCAATACTTCCAACAATATCAGCAATAAAATCACTTAAATCTATTTCACTAAAATCTAACTTTTGAAATTCTTCTGGAGTAAATCCTCTACAATCAAGACTTTTTGGAGAACCCCAACCTCTTCCAATTTGTGGGCGTCCTTGTTCATTAAATATTCTTGCTAATTTTGAATTAAAACAACAATGTGTTTTTTTATGCTGAATACAAGCTATGAATTTAATTTTTTTAGAGCAATATTCACCAACTTCTACACATCTATTTTGCTTATTGAGTTTTGCTAGCTTTTTTTCATCTTCTTTACAAGGTACAAGCCCTATAAATACTTTATCTTTATCACAGCAACCACCACCAGTTAAGCCAAAAAATTTGTCTTTAGAGCGACATCTATTATCTTTTTTATTAAAGATAAAAATTTGTCCTCTATAAGAACCATCATATTCCCAACCATTATTATTTTCATCATTAATACCAACTTGAGCATCATCATCTTCAATATCGCTAGCACCTTCTATGCAAGGAAACGGAGAACATTGATACTTATTATCTGTTAAAACACATTCTCTTTCTTCATTAAATGGACATACTTTCCTACTTTTAACACAATTGTTTGCAGGTGGTATTGAAGAATTACAAGTATCATTAAAACTATCATTATTAGAATCTATCGCTAGATTATATAAGCTTTTAGAATGATAATTTCAATAAAATATATGTTGTCACAGCATATACTAGAAATCCAAAAGAAAGTAGTATATTGTGAAACTCAAAAAATTAGCAGATAAAATCACTCACTTAACTCATTAATTTTATCCATACTAATCTCACATTGCTTATAGTGGTAAAAAAGCTCACTATAAGCTTTTAATATATCTTTTTCATCTTGCACTATAGGTTTATGCGCTCTATCAAATTCTAAAAGCTCATTTGGTATTTGCACTTTCTATCAAGCATAACATTAAAAAGCTTAGTGGTATTAGTTTCACTGCTTTTGGATATATAGTTTTTAACATCATCAACCCTTGCTTTGATTTGATTTTTTTGAGTATTTGCATAAAAGAGTGCTTTTAGCTCTTGTTCGTGTCTAATTTTAAGCTCCTGAGTAATCCTCGTGAGTTCATTATTTACACTCAAAGCCAAATTTAAATCACTTTGACTTTTTTCTAATTTTGCGTTTGTGCTATCTAGCTTAAGATATAAATATCCTACTAAGATTGTCATTAAAGCTAAAGCAATATAAAGCTTTGTATTGTTAAATAAAAGATTTATCATTTCTTATTTTAGAAGTTTAAGTAAGATTTGAGTATAATTTCAAAGGGTGGAACACCAAAGGTGGCCGCCTTTGGTGTTAATCAACACTCAGTTAGGTGGTGATTAAATTGAACCATAAAATTCTAGTAATAATTATACTACTTTGTATAATTATAGTCAAGGCTTATTAGCTTTGATTTCCCCTTTAAAAAGGGGAGCTAGAATACCACATTTGGCCTACTTAAACTTTTATCTCCTTTCTAAAATTTGTTTGTAATTTCTAATTTTATATTTGATAAATCTTGCTGATATAACAAGTCATATAATTCTTTACAAGCTTGTCTGCTTTGACCTATACTTTCATCACTCTTAATTAAACCTAGTAAAAACAACCTTTTGTATTCTAATAATTATATATTTATCATCTTTTACTCTCAAATATTATTTTCTAAATAAACTTTCATTTCCAAACTATAAGTCTTGCAGCGTTTATAAACTAGACTTTATTTGTTTATAAAGCAATTGTTGTTAATATTTTAAAAAATTTAGAGAAAAATCATGAAAGATCTTAAAAAATACATTGCAAATTCCAAACTAACACGCCTTGAAGTTTTATATGAAAAATTAGTAAAGTCTGAAAATGGCATAACTATAAAAGAACTAGCCCAAGAACTCAATGTAAGCGCTAAAACCATAAAAAGAGACATGCAAGGGGTTTTTGAGCCTATGGGGCTTATTAAAAATGGAAGAAAATGGCGTATCGATACAAGCAAAGACATTCAAGAGCAAGATGATGAAAAAATAATCCTTGAAGTGCTTGATACCATGGCAAAAAGTGCTGGAAATAGCTTTTATGCTAAGGCTCATCCCCTACTTTCTAAACTTTCTCAAAATATCTCTAACCCCATCCATACTAGCCTAGATGCAGAAAAGCTAGAAGAAAAAGATTTAAGCAATTTTCAAATTCTTGAACAAGCCATCAACACCAAAACACAAATTGTCTTTAAATATAAAAATAAACTTTTCCAAGTAAAACCTTTAAAACTAGCTTTTTTTAGTGGATTTTGGTATTTACTTGCTTTTGACATGAAAAAACGTGATATTTTCAAAAAATTTTATTTAAAAAATATCCAAAACATCACCCTAACCCAAGAGCATTTTCAAACCGATGAGAGTTTAGAAGTAAAACTTCAAAGAGTAAATTCTATATGGTTTAGTCTTGATAAGCCTTTTACGGTAAGGCTTTTAGTAGAAGAACCTGTGCGAAAATACTTTGAAAGAAAGCCTCTAAATTCACAAATCATCACCGGCAAAGACAAAGATGGCTCCATAGAAATAGAGCTTGAGATAACTCATGAAATGGAAATTTTACCTTTAGTGTATTATTACATACCTTATGTAAAGGTTTTAGAACCTGATTTCATAGCAAATAAAGTCAAAGAAGTAATTAGAGAATACCTTGATCAAATAAGCAAATGATTGCTTATTTGTTTGGTTTTAATTCATTGTTTATCTTTTTTAAAGCGCTTTTTATAGTTTCTTTATTTAAAAACTCTTCTAAAATTTTGGAAAATTCTGTCATCCAATTGCCATGATTATTTATTAACCAATACGCAAAAGCATATTTTTCTTTAAAGTTAAAATTTTCAAATACATCATAGTAATAATGATCACCACTTCTGCGGATATTATCATTTCTTATATTTGAGTTTTGAAAGAATTCTTTATATTTTTCATCCTCTTCATTACAATTAATTTTAAAAGTCAATCCAAAATTATCATAATCACCTTTTCCAAAAAAAACACCCACACTAGGCCACACATCATTATCATCTTCATAAATTTTTGGATAAAAATCAAACCAATCGTAATTAACTCTTTTCTCATCAAGCTTATATCCAAACCATTTTTCATCACATATAGTTCGTTCTTTTTCAAATTCTTTTTCAAGCTCATTAAAAAAATCATTTACTAATTCTTCACAAATTTCATCCCATTTCTCTCTTACTATTTCTTTTGCTTTTTTATATTTATCATTATCCACATCTTTAAAATCACTTTTATTTTTAGTATATCTATACAAAGCCTTAGTATTTTTTAAATTTTCTTTACTTTCTTTTAGAAAATTTAATACATAATCCCTAGCTACATATTCATCTGTTACATACCATTCTAAAATGTTTTTATACTGATTTAAAGTAAAAATCACATTTTGCATATCATTTTTAAATTTTTTATCAATTTCATTGTTTTTAACTTTATTCTCACACACATCTATACAAGCATTAATCCACTCTTTTATCCATTTATAATCCATTTTTAGATAAAAACTCATTTTTTTATCATAGCTATCATATATAAGATCATTATTTATTTTAAACCCATTTCTTGTGCCTAGGCTATATTTGCTAGGCTCGGTATCTTCATTTTTATGCAAATAAATAGTAAGTATATTTTCATGAAAATCATCTATGTTTTTACCTTTTTCTCTTATGTATTTTATGTAGTCTTTGAGTTGATTTGGCTGATCTTTTGCATAAAGTTTATTTTCTATGATGATATATCTTTTATCTTTTAAACTTATAAGTATATCGATCCTTCTATTATCTTTTACACAAGCTTCTGTTTCTACTCTTTCTATGTCATGAGCTGTAAGGTTTTTAAATTTCTTAGCCTTTGTGTATCTTCCAAGCTTTTTTAAAAACTCATTTGCAAAAAGCTCTTGATAATGATCATCATGTGGATTTATCAAATAAGCTATAAATTTAGAATGATAATTTTCTTTATACTCAACTCCCAAAGCTTCAAAAATATTTATATCGCTCATGCCTTTTTTGGTATTTTCTTCAAATTTATCATTAACCCTTAATAATTCTTCAATAAAATTTTTCATTTACAATGCCTTTAAAATAATTTTTACAATTATACTACAAAAATATAGACTACCATTGTCTGTTTTTTAGCTATGATTTTTCAAATCATTCAAAAAAGGATTAAAAATGCTTCAAACCATGAAACACATCCTAACTCACACCGATGAGACTTTACTTGCAAAGAAATTTGGTTATAACAATGTAGAAAAATTTACCAAAACAAAAACTTTGTTTTTAGAATGTGAAAGCATACAAGAATGGCTTTTAAAAGGATATTATGATATGGTAAATTCCTCTTTAGAATTTATACAAAAATTTGATTTTATCTTAGATAAAGAAATTTTAAATTCAATTTTAGAACAAAATGTTTTATTAAAAGATAAACACATAAAATTACAAGAAGCAAAAGCCATCATAAAAACAAATTTTAAACGCAAAAGCGAGCCTTTGCATACTTTGATGTTTTTATCTCATTTACGCATGCTTAAATTTCCTATTAGCAATGATATGCTCTATCTTGATAAAACGCAAATCATGCAAAAGCTCAAAGAACTTGCTATAAAGCATTATGAAAATTCACAAGGTAAATTAAAACTTTGGGGAGATATCTTACAATATGACATTATTTATGATGATGAGTTATTAGTTTTAAGCATGCAAAAGAGCGATGAATGATAGCCATTTCTACACTTTTATCATCAAAACATAAAAGAATTTATCAAAATCTTGTGCAAAATTTTGCTAAATTTAACATCGCTTTTAAAGAAATACCAAGTAATGATATATGGTTAAGAGATTTTATGCCTTTAACATATGAAAATACGGCGATAAGCTATATTTATAATCCTGATTATTTAGAAATTATCCACATTTAAAAACCACTATAAAATCTCTAAAAAATCACTTAAATTTAATCCTTGATGGAGGTAATTTCATAAGAAAACACGATGTTACCTTTATGTGTGAGAAAATTTTTAGCCAAAATCCAACGCTTAGCAAGGAAAGAATTATCCATACTTTAAAACAAAGTCTAAATTTAAAACACATAGTCTTTTTACCAAGACTAGCTTATGATAGATATGCACATAGTGATAGTATGGTGAGATTTATAAATAAAGATCATGTGCTAATCAATGATTTTTCTTTAGAAAATGTGCAATTTTTTGAGAAATTACACACCGCTTTAAAAGATTTTAATGTTACAAAAATGAGCTATTCTAAAGAATTTATGCAAAAATACAAATGGGGTGCGTATTTAAATTTTTTAGAGTTTGATAAGGTGGTTTTTGTGCCAACTTATGATATAGATGAGGATGAGATGGTTTTAAACTTTTTGCAAAATATCTATAAAAATAAACAAATCATAGGTATATATCTAAAGCCTATTATCAAAAAAGGTGATGCTTTGCATTGCATTAGTGCTAATATTTTACAATGATTAAATTTATTTAAAGGATTAAAAATGGAAAATCAAACACTAGAAGAAAAATTTGAAGAGCTTTATCTAAAAAGTGCTTTATCAGAATGGGATAAAGCGATAAACGAACTTAAAAATTTTGATGAAAAAGAAGTAAAGAGCGAACTAAAGAAAAAGCATAAGTTACTTAAAGACTATATAGTTTTTAAGTTAAATGAGTTGTATGGAGAATTTGATAATGAAAAATACGATAAACTTTACCAAAAAATGCAAGAAATTGAAAATGATTGTAACCTAAGAAGTAAATACAATTCTCTAAAAAATAGAAATAACATTAAAGAACCATTTAACGGAATTGATAATTTTATATCATGGTATAAAAAACAAGAGAAAGAATGTTATTACTGCAAAATAGCGCAAAGTGATCTAGCAAATCTATTTGAAAACAAACTTATAACTTCCAAAAAACCATCTTTTAATAGCTCATTGCAAATTGAAAGGCTAAATCCAGATAAAGGCTACAATGAAGAAAATTGTGTTTTAGCCTGCTGTATTTGCAATAATGCAAAAAGCGATATGATAAGCGCTAGTGATTTTGAAAAATATTTTAGTAATGGTGTTAAAAATTTCTATGAAAACTTGTTAAAAAACATAAAACCCAAATAATTCTCATAACTAGACAACTAAAGTCTAGTTATTTTGTTTATAATTACATTATATATCTTAGTTTAAAGGTTTATAATGCAAACAAATACTTCTACTCTTACTCACATTGCGGATTTTGATTATTACTCACATAATGTAAAAGTCATCTCACTACACGCACAAATGCTCTCAAACAACAAGCAAATCAAAAAAGATTTTTACAGCGAATTTGAGGAAATACTAGAAAAAGATAATAAAATCCCTAGTTTTATCTACAAACAATACTCCAAATTTATCTATCCTAGCTTTTTAAAGAAAAATCTAAGTTATCTTAAAAAATACTTAAATTTTACTCAAGCAGAATGTGATGTGTTTGCATTTTTTTACTATGCAAACAAAGGTAAATTTGCTTTACACCAAGGTTATAGCACTGCTTTAGGCAAAAAAATCATAGAAAAAATTTTCAACCACACTTCAAAAGATGTCAATAAAGCCTTGAGTGATGATTCTATGCTTTTTAAACTAGATGCCTTGTGCTATTATGATAGTGATGCCTTTGGTATAGATGTAAATAATTTTGAAAGCATTTTCACTCAAGATATTAGCAAAACTACACTTATGGGTGAGTTTTCTTATTTTTTACCTAAAACTAGACTAAATTTGAGTGATTTTGACTATATACAAGAAGAATTAAATACTATCATTACTTTTTTAAAAAAACGCCAAAAGGGGAATATTTTTATATATGGAAAAGCAGGTGTGGGCAAAAACGAGCTTAGCGCACTCATAGCTAAAGAGCTTGGAAAAGAAGCATTGTGCGTTAAAGATTGTGAAAATGATAAAAAATCAAGTAGAATTTCAAATTTTTACGCACTTAAAAAGATACTCAATCCAAAAAAGCAAATAATAGTCTTTGATGAGTGTGAAGATAGCCTTTGCTATGATTCTTTAAAAGAAAAATTAAAAATCAATAAAATCTTAGATGAAGAAAATAGCATTTGTGTGTTTTTATCAAATTCTAAAGACATGGATGAGGCGTATTTGAGGCGTTTTGATGTGATTTTAGAGCTTGAAAGTATGCCTAAAGAAAAGAAAATTCAAAATATAAAAAAGTTATTCAACAAGAAAAATATAAAAATAGATGAAGCCATTATAGAAAATATAGCCTCTCATCCTGAACTTTCTCAAGGGGTTATTTTAAAATGTGCAAATAATGCTAAGATCTTTAAAGGCAAAAGCCAAGAAGTATTTGTAAGATTGATCAATGAAAATTTAAAAGCAAGATCACTTCAGGGCATTTCAATGCCAAAAAAAGACAAGAAATATGATTTAAATTTAATAGAATGTGATTTAAATTTACAAGAACTAATAAACAATATCAATAAAAATTCAAGTTTGAGAATTTTAAGATATGGCATAGCAGGTAGTGGAAAAAGCGAATTTGGCAAAGAACTAGCTAATGTTTTAAACAAAACTTTACATTCTTATAAACTTAGTGATATTTTAGATCCTTTTGTGGGCAATAATGAAAAAAATATCGCAAACATTTTCAAAAAAGCTTCTAATGATAATGCTATCTTACAACTTGATGAAATCGATGCGTTAATTTATAGTAGAGATGAAGCAAATAAAAGCTGGGAAAAAAGCTTAGTCAATGAAATGCTTATGCAAATGGAAAATTTTGAAGGTATTTTCATAGCTTCTACAAATTACCTACAAAACCTTGATAAAGCTAGCATAAGAAGATTTGATCTAAAGATAGAATTTCAGGCACTAAAACAAGAAAAGCTTTTAAAGGCTTTTGAATTTTTTGCTAAAGAATTAAATTTAAGCTTTGATAAAAAACAAATTGCAAAAAGGCTTTTAAAACTTCAAAATATTTGTTTGGGCGATTTTGCGCTAATCCTTAGACAAAATAAAATTTTTAAAATCAAAAACGCCGATGAATTTTTAGAAAAATTAGAAAAAGAATCAAAACTCAAATCAGATGATGAAAAAATCAACATGGGATTTTTATAAAAAGGATAAAACTATGAACATAACACTTCAAGGAACAATACACAAAAGCTTTGTGTTTGGATTTAATGATATAAAAGCAAAAGAATACATTAAAGCATTATATGAAACAAATAATGATGAGTTTAATTTCCAAACACAAATTCAAAACACAGAAAATATACAACTACTAAGCCAAAGTTATCATTTGGAAAATGGATATTTTTTAGATGTAAATACTCAAAGCAAACTTTTGTCTTTTGAAAATTTTTTAAGTCAAAATTATGCGGATTTTAAGCATTTTTGTGTTGTTGATTTTATAAAACATAATGCAAAAATACACTACAAATTAAAAGAAACAAATACAAAAAGCAAACTCTATCATCTTGCAAGTGCATATGCCTTTCCTAAAAATGGCTGGATAGATAAAAAAGTGCTAAACATCAACGACATCTCACCTTATCAAAACATACTTATAGAAGGGTTATTTTATATTAAAGAGCAAGAATTGCTAGAAATTATAAAACAAAATGAAAATTTGATAAGAAATAATTTTTATTTAAAAGATTATGATTTTTCAAAAGGTTTAAAAAAACTTTTAGATGTGAGTTTGGATATTTTATTTGCTAATATTAGCACGAAAAATTTTAAACCCTATAAACTAGAAATAGACTCTATCGCTCACGAGGATATAGAAAGAAAGATTTCTTTTGTTAAGCTACTAAAATGATTGTTTTAGTAGCTCTTTGATTCTTTCTATAAATTGCGTTTCTTTTTGGGTAATATACTCAAGAGTAATTTCTTTATCTTGACTATCTTCAAGAAAAATTCCATCAACTATAAATTTACACTCATCTGAAAGGATAGAATTTTCACTATGGCATTTTGCTTTTTCAAATTCTTGCATAGGATATAAAAGCCCACCTAAAAGCACTTTGCCTATCTTTTGATAATACCCCATATAAGTATGAATTTGAAACAAATCGTTTCTGTCTAAATCTCCCATGCCATTTTGGCTTCTACCTTCCATTTTCATTCTTTTATATTTAGTATCAAAAACCATGTATGTATCATCTTTAGACAAAACAATATCAGGTATTATATAGCGTTTATAAAAGCTATTTTTATAAATTTCAAGCTTTGGAGAATCGACCATATATTCTTCAAAATTATTTCTTAAAAGCTTGCTTATATAAATTTCAAAAAGCTCTGCTATATTAACGATAAAACCATAACTTTTTTGATCATTTTTATTTTTACTAGTGAAATTTTGACTTTCTATAATCATTTTTGCATATTTTAAAAGCTCTTTGTAGTTTTGATAGTTTTGATTTCTCAAGGCTTTACTAGAAAAGGCTTTGTTTAAACTTTCTTTTATAAAACAATGCTCGCTTTTATTTTGCACTAAATAGGTTTTTATATGCTTTACATTTTTTAAAAAGCTTGAATTTTTCTTTTCTATGACTTCTAATGCTTTATATAATACATTAATAATATGCACATCTTCTATTTGCTCTCTTGCTTTTGTAGCAACCTTTGCTTTTAAAGGGATATTGTGTTTTATAAATTCAACCATATCAATATTTCCCTTAAAACGCAAATCATTGTATTTTTTACTTTGATAATTTTTAGGCAAACCTATCAAAAAACTTTTTTCAAGTTTTTGCACAAAGATATAAAAAAGTATAAACTCACTTATATTGTTTTCTTTTTTTACATCTTGATAAATACTCACATCATCAACAAATACATCATTAGCATAATTTAGCATTCTTTCTAAAAACTTCTTGCCAAACCTGGAATTTATCTCAACTTCCAAACCATTATAAGAAATTTTTCCTATATAATTTCCACTAGCAATTTGTCTTTTATTTTCTTCAATCGTTCGCAATGAAATGATAGGATTTTTAGTATTTTTGCTTAAAATTTTTTCATCATCATTGAAAAAAGAAAAGAAATTTCCATTTTTTATAAAATCTTCAAAATACAGATCAAAATCTTGTATTCTTGAAGATTTTTGATCTATTTCTATAAAGCTATTATCATTTATTTTTATCATCATTTTTTTCTATAACAAAAAGTTTTTTTAAATCATCCAAGTGTTTTTGTATTTCTTTTTCACTATATTCGCTTCTTAAATACTCTTTTAAAAGCGCTTCAAAGCGGTTGCTAAAAAGTTTTTTCATATCACTATCTTTAATCTCATCATTTTTAAATTCAATTTTTAGAAAATAAGAATGCCCAAGTTGATACTTTTCACCGATATCTTTACTAATTTCATCGTTTAATTTTTTACAAGCTTGTGCGTATTCTTCAATATTATTTGCATAAATTTCATCTCTTATTACATCATAATCACACTCCATTTCTTGCCATATAAAGCGTCTTCTAAGCGCTAAGTCAAAACTATCTATACTTTTATCTAAATCATTCATAGTTCCTAAGAAAAATACATTTTCAGGCACATAAAAATCCTCATCATCTCTCATAGAGGCATATTGTGTTTTTATCTTGCCTTTTTCTCCTCTATACTCAAGTGCATAAAGTAATTCTCCAAAAACCCTAGATAATTCCGCACGGTTAATCTCATCAGCTATGAAAAAAAACCCATGATCACTTAGAGCTTCATTAAAATTTCCTTTTTCGAGTTTTTCCAAAAATCCTTTTTCTTCTTCTTTTGCTTTATCACAAAATTCTCTAAAAATTCCATTTTTAAGCTCAAGTTTTAATTGTCCATTTTCAATCCCTGCAGGTTTAATACCTTCTATAAAATCCTCATAAGAAAAACTTGGGTGAAATTGAGTAATGAGCATTTGATTTTCATTTTTAATGATATTTTTTACATTATTTACTATAGTGTAGGTTTTTCCAGTTCCAGGAATTCCATGAAAAATGATGTTTTTATGCGTTTTTAAAAGCTTTTTAAAGCCTTCTAAATCATTGCTTTTTATATCTGCTTTGCCACATAAATTTGCAAAATCATAAGCTGCTTGATAAAGTATATAATATACACTTTGTTTTATATCTTTACTTTCATCATTTTTATCTAATTTTTCTTTTGTAATCAAAGCCAAATCAGATTTTTTTATCTTATCGATCAAATTTAAAAATTGATCTAGAATGTAGTATTTTGGAAGATGTCCTCTTATATCTATGCCAAGTTTTTCCGAAACAAAGTTAAAATACTCCTCTTCTTTGTGTTTGTAAAAACCAAAATTATATTTATTTAATATCTCAAAGATATACTTAGCGGTATTTACAGAAGCATCATTTGCAAGTGGAAATTTATCTTTATCAAATTGTAAAAAATATGCTAGCTCTCTAGCAGTAGCTTTCATACCTTCTACATTTTCAAGCTTATCGAGTAATTGTGTCAAGTTTCTACTTTTATCTGAAGCATCATTTATTTTTTTAAGATTATCAGCTAATTTTGTTTTATCTTTTAATAAATTCGTAGCATTACCTTGCATTCTAGCACTATTTATACTTTTATCCCACCATTGTTTAAATTTTTCATCATCAAATTTATCTTCTTTAAATGTTTCACTAAAATTGTCCACAATTTTGCTTTTTGTTTGTAAAAATTCTCCATTTTTATTAAATTTAATATGTATAGTACTTTTATCATTATAAATGTATAAATATTTCTCAAAAGCTTCTTTTAAACTATTAAATTTATCGTTATTTTCCTTATAAATGTTATCAATCAACTCTTTAAATTTCGATTTAATATCATCATTTCCTGAAATTTCACTATTTCTTTCCTTGCCAAATTTAGTATGATAAATATAACATTTTCCATCTTTATCAAAAAAATAACCAAAATTTTTATCTTCATTTTTAATTTCGTTTAATCTAGTTTTTAAATCACCCATTGTTTTCCTTAGTTTTGATTTTTATAATTATAACTTAATTTTTGCATTGTTAATTATACCAAAATAAAAAATTTAAAATAGACAAACACAGTCCACTAAAATAAATTACAATTGTAAAATAAAAATATCAAGTCATGGAGGTGTTAAAAAATAAAAATCAAATTTAAAATAACAAATCAAAAAACAAAGGAATAAAATGAAAAAACTATTTTTAATTTTAAGCATATTAATGTGTATATGCTTTACTTTTACTAATGCTGAAGTAAATTATACAACAGCACAACAAGATATAACAATAGAAAAAACTATAGATAACAATACAAGCACAAAAATAGCTCAAGAAGATTATACCAATACAATAATCATCACCATAGCTATCTTAATATATATCATCATAGCTGCGGTGCTTGTGTATTATGGATTAAAAGGCAAGGTAGTCATATATAGAAATACAATAGATCTTAGCTTGTGTGTTGGATTATTTGCTGTATTGCCTTTAGCCTTTATAATCTTTATGACATTATTTCTAATGCGAATAGAAAGAGATACTGCGCTAATGATTATGGGTGTCATTGCTTTTATATGGGCATGCGTTGTATTATATATAGCATACACAACACTAAGAGACAATCGTAACAATCCATTACTAATGATTTTAATACTACCTTTAAAAATAACATTAGGATTATGGTATGGACTTAGTATTTTTGCAGTTTTGAGAAAAAGCAATCTTAAAACCGTAGCGCTAAGAAGAGAAGAAAAACAAAATGCGTTAGCACGCTTTGCTTTTTCAAGCGGACTAATTTATGCTCTAATGCGAGATAAATCTTTGAAAAAATAATACTCTAGCCTATTTTAATAAAAATAGGCTAAAATTCAAACAAAACAACAAAGAAAGGTAAATAATGTTTTTTTCAAAATCAAGATACACAAGAGGCACACAATGCGCTAAGTCTTTATGGCTGAAAACTTACAAAAATGAAGTATTGAGTGTGCCAGATGAAAATGCTTTAGCTAAATTTAGCACCGGTAACAAGGTAGGCGATCTAGCCTGCGAGCTTTTTCCAAATGGAGTAAAGATAGAGTTTGAAGGCAGTTCTTTTGATGAAAAATACGAACAAACTAAGAAATTATTAGAAAATAACCAAGAGGTAATTTACGAAGCTACTTTTTGCTATGATGGTATTTTGATCATGATAGATATTTTACAAAATACTAAAGATGGTATGATCATTAATGAAGTAAAAAGCTCTACATCTTTAAAAGATGTTTATATAGATGATTGTGCTTTGCAGTATTATGTTTTATCAAATTTAAATTATAAAATCAAACAAGTTAACCTGATACATTTAAACAATGAATACTATAGAGGTGATTTTCTTGATATAAATCAACTTTTTAAGTTCAATGACATCACAGATAAAGTTATCCAAAACCAAGAAGAAGTTAGAAAAAATTTAAAATACTTTGAAGAAATTTTAAGTAAAAATGAAGAGCCAAATATAGACATAGGAACACATTGTTTTGATCCTTATGAGTGCGATGGATATGAGTATTGTTGGGTTAAACAAAGAAATTTATGTGAAAACGAGAATGTTTTTAACATTTCAAGGCTTAATGCAAATAAAAAATTTGAACTCTATCAAAAAAATATAATCAATTTCAAAGATATAAAAGATCCATCCATCTTTAATGAAAACCAACAAATTCAAATCAAAGCCTCACTTAATAAAGAAATCTACATAAACAAAGAAAATATCAAAAAATTCTTAGATACTCTAACCTATCCCATATATCATCTAGACTTTGAAACTTTTATGCAAGCTGTGCCTGAATTTAAAGGCATAAAACCTTATATGCAAATACCTTTTCAATACTCTTTGCATATAGACTATAAAGACAAGTTAGAACATAAAGAATTTTTAAGCGAATGCGGGATCGATCCAAGATATGAACTTGTAAAAAATTTGATCAATGATATACCAAAAGATGTTTGCGTGCTTGCTTATAATGCAAGCTTTGAAAAAGGTGTAATAAGAAATTTAGCACTTGCTTTTCCTGAATTTAGCGAGCATTTGCTAAATATAGAAAAAAATATCAAAGATCTTATGATTCCTTTTCAAAATAAAGATTATTATCACTATAAAATGCAAGGAAGTTATTCTATAAAAAAAGTTTTACCAGCTCTAATCCCTGATATGGAGCAAGCTTATAAAAATTTAAATTTAATCCATAATGGAAGCGAAGCTATGCAAAGTTTTGAAGCTATGCAAAGTATGAATGAAAACGAAAGAAAATCTTACTGCCAAGCCTTGCTAAAATACTGCAAACTTGATACCTTAGCCATGGTAAAAATTTTAAAACATTTAGAAGAGCTTATAAAATAACAAATATACAAATTTAAAAAGTAAAACACATGAAAACAAGTCTTTTAAAACTAGATAAGAATTTTACTAGTAAAAAAATAGCAGATTGTGGTGTTATAAAAAAAGATAAAATGTATTATGCAACAACTTTTAAAGAAGATTCAATTTTATTTGATATCGATGGAAACATACTAAAAAAAATCGCTAGCAAGATTTATCACTTAAATGATGATTTATATGGATTTTGTAGCACAAAAACAAAATATGGCTTTATAGATAAAAAAGGAAATTTAATCACAAAAGTAAAATATGATGGTATCAACAGCTTTCATGATGTCTTGGCCGGCGTTGAACTTAACAGAAAATGGGGTTTTATAGATAAACAGGGAAAATTAATTACAGAAACAAAATACAATTGCATTGATGAATTTAGTGAAGGTTTAGCTAGAGTTAAGCTTGATGGAAAATGTGGCTATGGTTTTATAGATGAAAAAGGGGAGATAATCATAAATACCGAATATGATGAAATTAGTTATCATAAAGAAGAATTAGTAAAAGTCAAACTTAATGGAAAATGGGGTTTTGTAGATAAAAAAGGAAATTTAGTTATAGAGGCAAAATATGATTATATCAATAGCTTTCATGAAGGTTTAGCTGGGGTTATGCTTAATGGAAAATATGGCTTTATGGACAAAAAGGAAAATTTAGTTATAGAAGCAAAATATGATTTTACTTTTAATTTTAATGATGGTTTAGCTGGGGTTATGCTTAATGGAAAATATGGCTTTATGGACAAAAAGGAAAATTTAGTTATAGAAGCAAAGTATGTTGAAGTTTACTCTTTTAATGAAGGTTTAGCTGATGTTAGACTTGGTAGAAAATGTGGTTTTATAGATAAACAAGGAAATTTAGCTATAGAAGCAAAATATGATAATGCTTTGGGGTTTAAAGATGGCTTAGCTGAAGTTAAGCTTGGTGAAAAATGGGGTTTGATAAATAAAAATGAAGAAATTGTTATTGAGATTGAGTATGATGAGATACTAAAACTTGATACAAATTTATTTTTACTTAAAAAAGGCGAAGAATTAAAACTAAAAAACCTAAATGTGATTTAAAATGTTTGCGAGCATTTGTTAAATATAGAAAAAAATATCAAAGTTCTTATGGAGCCTTTTAAAAATAAAGATTATTATAAAATGCAAAAAAGTCTTATAAAAAAGTTTTACTAGCTTTAATACTGATATGGAGCAAGCTTATAAAAATTTAAATTTAATCCATAATAAAAGCGAAGCTATGTAAAGTTTTGAAGCTGTACAAAATATGAGTGAAAATGAAAAAAGCTCTCCGTCAAGCCTTACTAAAATGCTGTAAATTTAACCATGATAAAATTAAAGCTATGGATTAAAATTCGATTTTTAAAACCTCATACACATTTACCTCATTTGTATAAAAGACATCATAATAACATCCTGTATATTTATTGTTTTTTAAAAACTGATTGATTGTTTTTAGTTTTCTATCATCACTGAGCTTAAAACTTAAAATATGAATTTTAGCTTGTGGATTTAGCACTATCTCTTGGCTTTTACCTCACAATGATAATTTTCACTTTCTTTTAAAGCTTCTATTGTATTATGATTATTAAAAACCTCATGATTGATAAATTCTCTACATAAGTTTTTATGAAAATCATTCCATTTTTCTAGCAAAATATCAAGAGTTTTCATTGTTTTTTACTCCGTTTAATTTTTCATTTAATTCTTTGATTTTTTCTTTATTTTCTTCAATAAATTTTAGTATTGCTCCTGCTGTAGGATTTTTATCAAAAACTATATAATCAGATAAAGTGTATCCGTTAAATTCAGGTATTTTCTCTTGAATTCTTTCTCTATCTTCTTTTGATATATCACCTATAAGTCTGATTCCAAAATTTTTCCAATTTTTAGAATTTGTAGTATCAAACCAAGCAAAAGCAAAATATACATCATTATTACTTAAATTCTTTGGTTTGAGTATAAATTGAATATAGCTTGAGCCATTATCAATGCTAAAATCATTATCAAAAACTTTGCAAGTTTCTTCTAAAAACTTATTGATAATATAATCTCTTTCATACATTGATATTTTTGGCAATAATTTTGACTTATTATTAACTAAATCTTTAAACAATTGTTCAAAACCAACTTTACTTTCCTTTTGCAAAAAGCTTATTATATCACTACCATTGCCTATGACATTATTTATAGCATCTTTGTAAAATTCTATAGCTTGACTTAAACTGCATAAATTTTTAACCTTTTCTTGGGAACTTTTTAGCCAAGGTAAAATTTCATTCTTATAGAAAATTTGTTTATATAGCACTTTATCATCGCCTTTTTTTAAGAATAATTCATCATTATCTATTTTCCATTCATCTAAACTATCCTTACTAGGTTTTCTACCATCTAAAGTAAGATAAATCACAGCGATATTTTCGATATTTTTGATATCTTTATAAGAAACATTTTCTTCTTTATTTAATATCTCTATATACCTAGCAATTTGTTGATGTTGATCTTTCGCCCAAATTTTATTTTCTAGTATAATGTGTTTAGTGCCATTATGTATATAAATATCTATATTTTTATATTCTTTTAAGACTTTTACATCATCACTTTCTCCAAACCATTCTTTTAATCCTATCTTTTCTAAAAATAAATCCAAAAATAACTTTTCTTGTTCATGATTCTCACTAGGATCAAGTAAAGATTTTAAAATTCCACTATGCAAATTCACCTCATCATGAGCAGGCAAAACCTTTAATAAAGGATTGTAGTTTGATTTGTTTTTTTCCTTAAATTCCTTAAATTGTTCTAAAAATTTTTCCATATTTATTTCCTTTCCATATATAAACTAATAATTTTTATTTTAGCGTAATTTTCATCATCACAAAGCCAAAATTTCATGTGTTCTCCAACTCTATTTTTCTCTAAAGTTTCTAAAATTTTAATAGCGTGTTTTGCTAAATCATTTTTAGGTAAAAATATCACAGTAAAATAACACATCAAATCATACTCTCTATCAACTATTTTCTCATCATAACAAAAAAATCCTCCTTTATTTAAAATTTCACTTGCATACAATAAATCATCATCATCTAGTCTAAACACACCACTATCTCCATAAATAGACATGTATTTATCATAAATTCTTATCATTTCATTAAGATTATTTCCTCGCATATTTTTCCTTTACTCTTTCAACTCTAACAACCTTAAAATTCTCCAGCCTATATCCTTGCTTATACATGCAATTTGTCTTTGAGAAAAAGGATTAAGGGTTATTTTTCCGTTGTATTCTAAGTAAAATTTATGTCCATTTTTACTAAGCTCATAAATTCCATTGCCCAAATCATTTACATTTTCAAACTGCAAATCAAGCACAAATTCTCCATTTGTATTAATAAAACCCCATTGATTATCTATACAAACTTGTGCTAAACCTTCTTTAAAATCAAACGCCTCATCAAAATGCTCTTTTATAACAATATTTGCATTTTTATCCACATAAATAAAACCATCACTTGTTAAAACTAATGCCAAACCACAGCTAAAACAAGACATATACTCATACTCATGCTCACAAAGTATCTCATCATTTTGATTGATCAAAAAATATCTATTGTCTTTTTTTACACTTGCTATGCCTTCGCTAAAGCTATTTGCCTCATCGTATTTTGCTTCTATGATGGTTTTTCCTTTTGTATTGATAAAACCCCATTTTCCTGCTACACAAAAGGCTGCTAAATTCTCACTAAAAAACCTAAGCTCATCATACATCACATCGATGATGATTTTGGCATTTTTATCTATAAAGCCGTATTTGTTAGCTATTTTTACGCAAGCTAATCCACCAACAAATTCTCCAACTTCATCAAATTTAGCTTCACAAATTAACATCCCATTTTGATCCATGAAACCAAATTTAGAATTTTCTAAAAACAAAACAAGCTCATCATCAATAATCTTCATAAAATCAAAACTATTCTTACTAAGCTCATTTTTGTTTTTATCTACCAAAGTATATTTAGTCCCTACCCTGACTTTGATCATATCTTTGGCTATAAATTTCACATCCTTATACATAGGTTCAAAAATGCAATTTAAATTTACATCAAACAAACCATACAAAAACCCATCAAACACTAGCAAATACTCATCATTTATCAAGCTAATATCATCAAATTTAGCCTCTAAAACAAGCTTTGCAAATTCATTCAAAACTCCGCATTTAACCTTGCCATTGATCTTTTGCTTGCATAAAAATAATCTTTCATTTAGTCTTTTTATACTTAAAAACTCAAAATCACTTAAAAAATTTCCATTCTGATCAATCAATGCAAACACATCGCCTTTTTTGATCTTAAAAAGCTTATCACTAAGTCTTATAATGCCATCATATTCAGTCTTTAAAATGATATTTGCTTGAGTATCTATGATGATATTTTCATTTCCTTATCGCAAAAGTGCATAATCATTTACAAAACTACAAACATCATCATATATAAGATCCACTACCACCTTAGCCTTAGTATCTATAAAACCCCATTTGTCATTTATCATAACACCTGCTAAATTTTGACTAAAATTTAAAACCTCATCATATAAAAAATCACAAATTAATTCTCCATTGCTATTTATAAAGCTATACTTACCAGCTTTTTTTACTGCTGAGAAGCCATTTTGAAAATCTCTTACATGATCAAATTCATCATCGATAATAATCCTAACTTCTTTCATCGTTTTCCTTTATAAAATGAAATTATATTAGAATTTTATAGACTAAGATTGTCTATATTTTATGCTAGAATATCATTTTAAAAATATGGAGGAAAAAATGAAAAAGGAAAAAATACCAAGTCAGGTTCCATTTAGTTTTGAAGATTCTCCCTTTGAAAGTAAAGAAGAGTATCTAGAATTTATCAAAAACATGCCTAAGATAGCTACTTTAGATAAGGCTTTGATAAAAAAATCAAGAGAGAAAAATTTAGCAAATAAAGCTATTTCTTACATACAAAGAAAAACTAATCTAAGCTACAACAATGCTAAAATTTTAAAAGATATCTTATCAAAAGAGTATTTTCGTAAGATAAGAAGCAAAAACAAAGTCTTTGCTAAATTTATGAAAGATAAAGCCTAAGGCTTTATCTTAATTGCTTTCAAACGATTTTTTTAATATTTCTAACATTTGCTCTTTGTGTATTTGTGCATTACCAAAAGTCCATTTTTTTGATTGTTTTTTTTCGCTTAAAGCATAAATTAACCAAAGTTTTAAAGATATAACACTATCTTTATTTATATATTTTTGCAAATCTAAATATTTATCTTGTGTATCTTGGTTATTTAAAGATGAATTGAAACTAGAGCTAATAAGAGCTAAATTTCCAAAATTATCTATATTTACATTATTCCATCCATTCTCATTTACTTTGCTTTGTGCTTGCACATGTTCTATGGAATTTAAGCTTCTAAAATAGAAATTGCTAGCAATATCGCTAAAATTTTTATCATTTAATTTATAGTTATCTAAACTAACGTCTTTCCTATTTTTCCATAAATAATACTCCAAACGATAAAACCAATAATGCGGAGTCGCTGTTCCTTGATCTAAGTTTGGAATTTTTACTTTGTTAGTATTAGTAAAAATATGTTCATCACTATTGCTTAAATTAGAAAGAACTTCATTAGAAATTTCCAATAAATCTTTTTTCTTTCCATTTATTTCTACTTCTTTTGCTTGCTCTTTAGCTAAAGCTGTATCTAAATTTTCAAGGAAAGATATTGGATTTTTCTGAAAATAATTTTTATCCTTTGTGATAAAATCATCAAAATTAATATTATCTTTTATTTGTATTTTATTGATTATATTTTCATCATCATTTAACCCATCAAATGAAAAGTTCAAATTAATCTCTTTATCCAAAAATTTCAAAAACTGAGTAAGCCAGTGATGATGATTATTAGACATACCACTTCTTGCTACGCGTAGATAATTTTGCACCATAGCAAGTTCAGGTATAACATTAGAATCTTCGCTGATTGAATATGTGTTATTTTTTGTATTTTTAGTTAATCTTCTAATCTTATAAGAATTTTCCATATCATCTTGACCTTTAATAACAAAATAATCAAACAAAATTCTATATTTTAAAAGATTTTCTATGAATTTTTTAGCTTTTTGTTCTATTTCTTTTTGTTCTATTTCTTTTTGTTCTATTTCTTTTTGTTCTATTTCT